>CAJUAS010000009.1 GCA_910584395.1 uncultured Oscillospiraceae bacterium
GCTGGGGGCCGTCCAGGATCATCTGGTCGCCGGTGTAGGCGTGGACGGTGGTCATAATGCCGCTCTCAATGCCGGCCAGGTCGTTGAGGGCCTTGGCCATGGGAGCGAGACAGTTGGTGGTGCAGGAGGCGGCGGAGATGACGGTGTCCTCGGGCTTCAGCTCGGTGTGGTTGACGCCAAAGACAATGGTGGGCAGGTCATTGCCGGCGGGGGCGGAGATAACGACCTTGCGGGCGCCAGCATTGATATGGGCCTGAGCCTTCTCCTTGGAGGTGTAGAAGCCAGTGCACTCCAGCACCACGTCCACGCCCAGCTTGCCCCAGGGGCACTGGCTGGCGTCGGCCAGCTTGTAGATGGTGATCTTCTTGCCGTCCACCACGATATAGTTGTCCTCGCCCTCACCCTCGTTGTAGGTGACGGTGTGGTTGCGGGCATAGTTACCCTGGGCGGTATCGTACTTCAGCAGATGGGCCAGCATCTTGGAGCTGGTCAAATCGTTGATCGCGACGATCTCATACCCCTCAGCGCCAAACATCTGGCGGAAAGCCAGACGGCCAATCCGGCCGAAGCCATTAATTGCTACTTTGATGCTCATTGTTCCATTACTCCTTTTCAAAATCGGTATAGGTAGGACTTTTGCACAGTCATCATAGCACATTTTGACCCGTTTGAAAAGACTTTCCTTTGTGCGGTTTTCAACAAAATTGCCCTTGAGATTCCGTCACATTTGTATAATTTTTCTTTTGCCACCACTTTTTTCGACGACTTTCGCGTTTTTCGACTTGAATCGCGCCCCAAAACTTGGTATAGTAGCAGAAACGATTCCTGTGACATACTATCTTAACACACGCCGTTTTTTCAGGAGGTGACCACTGTGGACGCGCCGCAATTCCATTCCAACTACGATTCTTTTCCTGATCCGCTTCTGCTTCAAATGGCCGACGGTCAGTGGCTCACCAATCCCGCAGCGGACGCCCTTTGCCTCTCTCAGACCGATCTGGAGCAGTTGGCCGCGTGGGACGGCAGCTCCTCTGTCTGGCTGGCCGGGCAGTTTTTCTACATTCAGGGCCACCGCACCGCCGAGGGACTGTTTTTACTCCTCTGCTCCGACGCTTTTCTCTCCTCGGCCGCTGCGAACCTGTCCAGCCAACTGCGCCAACGTCTATCGCAGGCGTTTGGCGGTCTTTCCACTTTGAATGACCGGCTTCCCGGCGATGCCCCAGAGCTGAAGGAAGACCTCTCCGTAGTCAACCGCGCCCTGTTTCAGATCTTCCGTATTGTCACCGAGCTGGATAGCTGCGCGGAGACTGAGCTTCTCTCTCACAAGGTCTGCGTTGACCTCTCCGAGTGGCTTTGCCATTTGAAAGATGAGCTGGGGCACTGGTGTTCCGGCGACGGCCACATTACGCTCCATGTGGAATTTCCGAATGCACCCCTCTACACCATGGCCGACCCCCGTCTGCTGGATTGCATGGTGACTCATCTGGTTTCCAACGCCATCAAGGCCGCCCCTGACGGCAAGGCCGATCTGACTCTCGCCCTCAAAAAGCAGGGGGAGCAGGCTGTGTTGACTGTCGGCGGCAGCGGTCTCTTCTTCTCCCCCACTGCGCTCACCGACCCCCTCTGGAATCAACCCGCCCGTCTTTTGCCCGGACGCGGACTTGGTTTGGGCCTGCCCATTGCCCAGCGCATTGCCGCGCTTCACGACGGTGCGTTGATGATCGTGCCCACCAAAGAAGGCTCTCAAGCGGTCTTTTCCCTTCCCTTGTCTGTTCCGCCCGAAGGCTACTTGGCCTCCCCTGCGCCCCGTGTTGAACCCACCGGTGGGTTTTCTCTGGTGCGTATTATTTTGTCCGACGCCCTGCCTCCCTCCGCCTTCCATCCCGACTTCCCCGACTTCACCTGAACAGATACGGTCAAAAAAAGCGTCTGCCGGATATCCGGCAGACGCTTTGTCACATCTAAAGCCTTATGGCGCTTGGAAGATGTTCGTATCCTCCAACGTCAGATCCTCAGTATACGGATTCAGCCCGCTTTGGTTGATAATGTCCAGCACCTGCTGAGGGTACAGCTCATAGTAATATGGGATGCCCTTGTAGGTCACCTGTCCGTCTCCCGGCAGAGTGTTCATGGAAATGCCGCTGGAGGTGTCCAGCTCCAGCGCCGCCAGTCCAAAGTAGGCCAGATTGCCCACAGTCAAGTCGGTTTTGACGTTTTTGGCAAAAATATCCGCAAAACTGTTGATCTTGGACACACTGTTCCACGAGATCAGCTTTTTGGCCAACGCCTTTAAAAACTTCTGCTGGGTCTCGATACGGCCGATATCCGCGTTGGCATAGCCGGAGCGGAAGCGCACCAACTGCAGCGCTTTCTCCCCGTCCAAATGCTGCATTCCTTTCTTCAAGTGGATGTGCAGGTTTTGAGTTGGGTCGTCGTAGTTCATGTTGACGGGCACTTCAAAGTCCACTCCGCCTACTGCGTCCACCAGCGCCTTAAAGCCCCGCAGATTCACGGTAATATAGTGATCTACCGGAAAGCCCAGAATGGAGGAGACCTCCTTCTGCACCTCTTCAATGCCGCCCACACTGTAAGCAGCATTGATCTTCTTGATGGTGCGGGGCACGTCCACCAAAGTATCCCGCGGGATAGAAACCACGCTGACGTGTTTTTCCTTTACGTCAAAGGTCACCACCATGATAGTGTCCGTATTGCCGTTTCCGTCATCCATTCCCATCACCAAAAAGGTGTAGCAGTCCTCTTTCCGCGTCTTTGTCTCCACTGCCGGCACAGTGGTGGGCTCACCTTGGCTTTCATCCTCCTCTGTGTTCGGGTCATCGGTGGGCTGAACCGTCACCAGTGTCTGCGTCGGTTCAGGCGGCTTGGGCTTGGGCGGTTTGGCCCACGATTTCAGGCCGATATAACACCCCACCACAATGGCGGACAGCACAAAGACGATCCAGTACAGCACCTTTCCCACTCGCAACGCCATCGACGGCGTCCGCCTCACAGGCCGCTGCTCCCGTGCTCCTGTCATGTCCTGTCCCCCCTGTCTCTATGTGGGTTTTGGTCAAATTTTGCCGTGCCTTGGTAGTATACCGCGAACCGCATCAAAAGGCAACAAAAAAGCGGTTACGTTTTCTTACAATTTTCTGAATTTTTTGTTACCCCGGCAGAAGTCCTTTCAGCTCCGTCTTTGTAAAGTGGTATACCTTGTCGCAGAATTGGCAGATCAGGTCTGCCTCCCCCTGCTCTTCGATCAGCTCCTGCAGGTCTTTTGCACCCATGCTCCGCAGGGCGCGTTCCATGCGTTCCCTGCTGCAATAGCAGCGGTACTCCACCGGCGTGCGCTCCACGATCTCCAGTTCAAAGCCTCCCAGAGCGGTACGCAGCATCCCTTCGCTGTCCATCCCGGCATCCATGGAGGAGGTCAATGCTCCCAATTGCGCCACCCCCGCCTCAATGGCCTCGATCTCCCCATCGGTCGCTCCGGGCAAAAGCTGAATGAGATACCCGCCCGCTTGGGCGACAGAGCAATCCTTATCCACCAGCACCCCCAGCGCACAGGCAGAGGGGATCTGTTCACTGACGGCAAAATAAGAGGTGATGTCCTCGGCGATCTCCCCGGACACCAGCGGCACCGTTCCCACATAGGGTTCTTTCAGCCCAATGTCCTTAATGACGGTCAGCGTGCCGTCTTCCCCTACGCCAGAGCCCACATCCAGCTTTCCCGGCGCTTTCAGAGGCAGCTCCACGCTTCCGTCGGTGAGATATCCGCGGGCGTTGCCCAGATGGTCGGCCACCGCCATCACCGTTCCCAGCGGCCCGCCGCCCTTAAAGGTCAGCGTCACCGCGCCGTGCTCCTCCTTGAGCTGGCAGCCCATCATGGAAGCCGCCATCAGCGCACGGCCCAAAGCCGCCGTGCCCAGCGGCAGCAGCTTATGAATATTTCTGGCCCGCTCCACCATGTCCTTGGCTGTAATGGCCACTGCCTTGACGTGCGCGTCCTTTGCCAATACGCGGATCAACTCGTCCATTTACTTCTCCTCCTTGCGGGCAAAGAAAAATACCCGGTCATCCCCCGGTTTCAAGGGGCGTTTCTTTCCAGCGCCATAGCGCTGAATGACCCGAAAACCTGCTTGGGACAGCATTTGTGTCAGCTCCTCCACGGTGTAGGCATACTCCTCATGTACCTCCTGCCCACGCCGCCACAGTTCCCCTTCCCGGCGGAAAATATCCATATAGTAGGCGCAGATCCGCCGCTTGGCAGAAAACTCCCCCTGCCACATACAGCAGGTGTCCTCGTCCTCATCGCAGAACATCTGACCGTCCATGCCCGCCAGCGCCTCCGGTGTGCGCGCGTCAAACAAAAACACGCCCCCCGGCGACAAAAAGAGGTGTACCCGCTGAAAAGCCCGCCGCAGCTGGGCGGGCTTTGTCACATAGTTTACGCTGTCCAGACAGCACACGCAGGCATCTACGGTGTCATAGAGATCCAGCCTGTCCATCGGTTGGTTCAGGAACATGGGCAACTCTCCTGCAAAGCCCTCCGGGGCTTTTTCCTGCGCCCGCGCCAACATTTCCGGAGACAGGTCAACTCCAATCGTCTCGTAGCCCCGCTCTGCCAACAGCCACGTCAGCGTCCCCGTGCCGCAGGCCAGATCCAGCACTGTTCTCACCGGGCGGCGGGCCTTGGAAAACCAGCTCTCTAAATAGTCGGCAAGTCCTCCGTAGTCTACATCACGGGTCAGAGCATCGTAGCTTCCCGCCAAAAAGGAGTAGGTCATTGCGCGTCCTTCTCCTTCTCCCAAAGGGAGCGAATCCGGGGCAACACCTGCTGATACCCGTCCGAGCCATAATGGAGCGCCCGGTTTACCCGGCTGATGGTGGCGGACGACGCGCCGGTGCGCTCCAGAATGTCGTTGTAGATCATTCCCTCGTCCAACAGCAGGGCCACCTCAAACCGCTGCTCCATGGCCTTCAGCTCCGCCACGGTGCAAAGATCCTGAAAAAAGCGTTTGCATTCCTCCACGTTCTCCAATGCTAAAATCGTTTTGTAGAGAATGTCGCTATGCTCCTTGCGTTCGTTCTTCGTCACAGTAGAAACCTCCTTTGGTCGATTCGCGGCCAGCAGTTATCTGTCTGCTATTTTAACGCAATAAAGCATGAAAGTAAATACCCTTGTGCAAATTTTTCCCTGCGCCTTGACAGCGAGCCGTCTGGTATGGTACAAATAGAGTGTTGTATGACTGACGGAAGTGGGGATACCACATGGAGTACAACCGTTGAATTGCCGACCGTCTGGGCGCGCTGCTGGGAAAGTAGCGCTTTTTTGTTGCCCTTGAAAGGAGTTTACCCATGAAAACAGACATTGAAATCGCCCAGTCCTGCACCATGCGCCCCATTACCGACATTGCCGCCACCGCCGGAGTAGACCGCAAATATTTGGAGCTTTACGGCAACTATAAGGCCAAGGTGGACTTTTCCCTGCTGCGGGAAAACACCAAGCCCAACGGCAAGCTGATTTTGGTCACCGCCATCAACCCCACTCCCGCCGGCGAGGGCAAGACCACCACCTCGGTGGGTCTGGCCGACGGCCTGCGTCAGCTGGGTAAAAACGCTGTTCTCGCCCTGCGCGAGCCGTCTCTCGGCCCGGTGTTCGGCGTCAAGGGCGGCGCAGCCGGCGGCGGCTACGCCCAAGTCGTTCCCATGGAGGACATCAACCTCCACTTCACCGGCGACTTCCACGCCATCGGCGCGGCCAACAATCTGCTGGCCGCCATGCTGGACAACCACATCCAACAGGGCAACGCCCTCAACATCGATGTGAAGCAGATCACATGGAAGCGCTGTGTGGACATGAATGACCGCCAGCTTCGCCACATCATCGACGGTCTGGGCGGCAAAGTTCAGGGCGTTCCCCGGGAGGACGGCTTCGATATCACGGTGGCTTCCGAGGTCATGGCAGTCCTTTGCCTGAGCAGCGACATTCTCGATCTGAAAGCCCGTCTGGGCCGCATCATTGTCGGCTATACCTTTGACGGCAAGCCTGTCACTGCCCACGATCTAAAGGCTGAGGGGGCGATGGCGGCGCTTTTGAAGGATGCCCTCAAGCCCAATCTGGTGCAGACGCTGGAGGGCACGCCCGCTTTTATCCACGGCGGGCCGTTTGCCAATATCGCTCACGGCTGCAACTCCGTCACCGCCACCCGCATGGCCTTGGCCTTGGGAGATTACTGCGTCACCGAAGCGGGCTTCGGCGCAGATCTGGGCGCAGAAAAGTTTCTGGACATCAAGTGCCGCATGGCGGGTCTCACCCCCGACGCGGTGGTCATTGTCGCCACGGTTCGCGCCTTAAAGCACCACGGCGGCGTGGCCAAGGCCGACCTCAACAACGAGGATCTGGGCGCACTGGAAAAGGGCCTTCCCAACCTTCTGCGCCATGTGGACAACATTAAAAACGTCTATGGTCTCCCTTGCGTGGTTGCCATCAACGCCTTCCCCACCGACACCAAGGCCGAGCTTGACTTGGTGGAGGCCAAATGCCGGGAGCTGGGGGTCAACGTGGCGCTCAGCGAAGTGTGGGCCAAGGGCGGTGAAGGCGGCAAGGCGCTGGCGGAGGAGGTCGTCCGTCTCTGTGAGACCGAGGGCAAATTCCGCTTCTCCTACAACACCGCTGACTCCATCGAACAAAAGCTGAGCGACATCGTGACAAACGTCTACCGGGGCAGCGGCGTCTCTCTCACTCCCGCGGCAAAAAAGCAGGCCGCCGAGCTGGAAGCTCTGGGCTTTGGCGGTATGCCCATCTGCATGGCAAAGACCCAGTATTCCTTCTCCGACGACCCCGCTCTGTTGGGCGCACCGGAGGGCTTTACTGTCACCGTCCGCAACCTGAAGGTCTGCGCCGGAGCGGGCTTCATCGTGGCCCTCACCGGCGACATTATGACCATGCCCGGCCTGCCCAAAGTCCCCGCCGCCGAAAAGATCGACGTAGACGAACACGGCAGGATCACCGGGTTGTTTTAAGTTTTAGCTGTAACAAAAGGACACGGTATCCGTTTTGGTTGCCGTGTCCTTTTCTTTTTGCACTTTTTTCTTCAGAATAGCTATATTGGTTCTATGGGGGTGTTTTAATGGGAGAGTGTCTCACGCCGGAAAATATTCTGTTTCTTGCCGCGGCGGCCTCCGCCCGGCTGGCCCACGGAGGGACTGCGGAGGATTTGGGCCTCCTTGCCGCTTTTTTCACCGTTATCGGAGACAATCTGGCCCTTTTAGCCCTCTGCGCACCCTCTTGCGAGGACAGAGATCGGGACAGCGACCGTTCACCCTTCGACGAATGACCGCACCTCGTCGATTCGGGCCACCGCCTCGTCCCGTCCCTCTTTCCAGAGAGCGCGGATCTTGTTCAGATCCCGCTCCGTGCGGGAAAAGCCTTTGGTAGACTTGGGCGCAAAGATCAAAGCCTTCCCCTGCCGCTCCAGCTCCAAAAGCTCCGCGTGGTCGGCGTTGTACCGCGCCGCGCGGGTGCGGATGGCTTCGCAGAAGGCAGGATACTGCCGATATTTGTGGCAGATCATCTTCTCCAGCCGCTCCGGCCCGCGGTAGTAGCTCCGCTCCCGGGTCAGCACCACGATCAGCTTGTCGCACCCCGCCCGCAGGGCGCGGCGGAAGGGCACGCCGTCCCCCACGCCGCCGTCCAAATAGGGTTTGCCGTTGATCTCAAAGATGGGAAACAGCAGCGGCATGGCGCAGGTGGCCCGCAGCAGCACAAACCGCTTATCCTCACAGGTCATGGGATAGTAGTCCGTTTTGCCGGTGAGCAGATTGGTCACTCCCGCCTCCACCCTGCCGGGGTAGCGTTCAAACGCGCCGTAGTCAAAGGGCACAAGATAATTTGGTATCTCGTCATAGGCAAAATCCAGCCCGAAATAGCTGCGGTTGCCCGGCTTCAGGAGATTGACCGCCCCCATATAGCGGCTGTCCCGGACGAACCGCTCCAAAATACGCAGATTGCGCCCCTCCTGACCGGAGATATAGCTGACGCCGTAGGCAATGCCCGCCGACACGCCCACAACGAAATCTGCCAAAAAGTTTTGCTCTAAAAACCCGTCGCACACACCACTGGAGTAGATGGTGCGTACTGCGCCTCCCTCAAGGACAAGCCCTGTCATCCCTTGCGATCCTCCTCAATAAGCAGCTTCAGAGCCTCCACGCCCACTTCAATGGCGGCATGGAGGTCGTGGCTCTCCTTTTGATCCAGTCCGGCCTTCTCCCGCTCCTGATTCCAGATCACATGGAAGCAAGAGCCGCAGCGCACGCCCCGCGCCGCCGCCACGGTGAACAGCGCCGCCGACTCCATCTCGCTGGCCAGCGTCCCCAACTTGAGCCACGCATTCCACTTGTTCAGCAGCTCATAGCTCACCGGCATGGTCTCAGGGCTATGTTGCCCGTAAAAGGAGTCTTTACACTCCACCACCCCGGCGTGCCAAGGCTTGCCCAGCTTTTTGGCGGCGTTCACAAGGGCGGTGGTCACCTGAAAATCCGCCACGGCGGGAAACTCAATGGGCGCGTACTCCTTGGAAGTCCCCTCCATGCGAATTGCTCCCGTGGCAATGACTACATCGTCACTCTGCACCTTCAAGGCCATGCCGCCGCAAGTGCCTACGCGAATGAAGGTGTCCGCCCCCAAATGGATCAGCTCCTCCATGGCAATGGACGCCGAAGGCCCGCCGATGCCCGTGGACACCACCGACACCTTCTCCCCCAGCAGTGTTCCCGTGTAGGTCATATATTCTCTGTTGAACATCACCTGCTTGGGGTCGTCAAAATAGGCCGCGATCTTCTCGCACCGGCTCGGGTCGCCGGGCAGGATGCAATACCGCCCCACGTCTCCCTTCACCATGTTCAGGTGGAATTCCCGCTCATGCGCCTGCATCGTTCATCCGTCCTTTCGAGGAGAGCTATCATAGGTTTAGTCTACGATAGCCGACCCAAAAAGTCAAGGCCAACGAAACCGCAAAGACTGAAGGGACGGTTTTTACTGTCGAGCCCTATCCGACAGAAGAACCGTCCCTACTGTCTTGGGCGGCCGAGAATAAACACCATCCATAAGTTCGATATTCCTTCTGTATAGAAGGAATATATCACATATTCAAAAAAGTGCCAAGACAAAAGAACCGTCCCCTTGTCTCTTGTTTTCGAAAGGTAAATGTTCTGCGTAATTTCAATAATCGTATCTACATGATCGGGCGCAGAAGAAATGACCTGCCGCAGCATGGATTCACTATCGACAGGGATAGCGGAACTGCGCTCCGCACCTAATGCAACCGCCGGTAGCAAACCCATTGCAATGGCCACGATTAAGATTATGGCCATAAGGTGCTGTGTCAAACGATATGTTTTCATAAGTTCCTCCTTAAATTGAGCTTACTTTTGGACAAAAAAGGTGTCTGACATAGTCAGACACCTTTGGAAGTGTTTACCTTAATAACGATAAGTTAGATTGGTTTCATTTGGATCGGCACACGTGGAAGAGGCATGCCGCTTGGAACAATATGGGTTAATTCACTCAGCGAATTAAAGGGCCAAGACTCGGAGATCCATTGTTTTTCGTTGTAGTTTCCATGCGCCTCCATTCGATAGCACTTTCTCATGTTAATGTAAAAGTCTAAGGTATCGATTTCCGCAGTCATAAGAAACTCGCCGTTTTCATCCGAAACTGCGCTTCCCAACACGCTTCCCATCTCGTTCTCGCTGGGTTTTGTCCCAGTGGCATCTCGGTATAAGACCAGGTCAACGCTGATGTTTGGCATTGCTTCCATTTTGGCTGAATTACTGTGGACAAAACCCCTGATCGTAACGTTCCTCTTGAATCCCGTCGGCGGCACAAGCTCCAATTGGCATCTCGCGTAATCGTAGTTTTTATCGACTTTTACCTCAATGGGGACAATGGTGCCTCGCCCGTCGGTGCGGAGATCCTGAGAAACAAGCCGCTGTCCCTCGTCAATGGTTTCGGCACTGAGATAGAACTGCCCATTTTCATTGTCCACCAGCGTCTTGTCAATGTCTGCTTCCAAGGAAACGAAGTCATAGGTACCCTGAACATACGAGGTGCATTCTGCGATGAGCTGAGATGTTTTTCCACCATCTTCTGTATATCGAAGTTGAACAGGAATCCCGTACAGAAAATGCTTTCCCTCTGAGGTTTGTTCATATGCTCGGGGGGTATAGCACTCAATATTCAATGCGGTGTGAATCGTTTCAGGTTCGGCGGGCTGCACGGGATCGGGCTCCGTAGTCGTCCCACCGGGCTTTGACTTTGCCAGCCGCATGATCACCGTAGCCACCTCGGCCCGCATCATGGTGTTGCTGCCGTTGAAGTTCCCGGCTTGGTCGCCACGGATCAGCCCCATGCCATAGACCGCCAGAACAGCCTCGGCGTAGCGGGTGGGGATGTCCAGATAGTCCTTAACTTCGCTGGACTGTGCCGATTTCTCGGCAACCCCCAACTTCTTCGCCGCGGCTCTCAGGATCACCGCCATATCATAGCGGCTGATCTCGGCTTCCACGTTGTTGGTGTCCACCTGCGTGCCATTGAGCAACCCCGCATCTTTTGCGGCAGTCACATATGGCCCATACCAATCGCTCCCCTCCGTTTTCACGTCTGGGAAAACCAGCCGCCCCAGCAGGGTCAGGAACTGGGCGACCGAGACCTTCATCTCAGGGCTGAACGCCCCGCCTCCGGTCCCGTTCATCAGCCCGGCTTCCGCCACAGCCTCAATGTCCGCATAGCCCCAGTAGCTGCTGGGCACATCCGTAAAGGTTTGCCCCGCTTTTGGATTTATTATTAAAATATCCTTTTTCATGGCATAAGTCAATCCCTTTTACAAAAACCACCGGCCTGCCATGGGGCAAGCCGGTGAAATTTCCTCTTATCTGCTTCTTGGGATGAGCAGCAGCGTCCCCTCCGGGTGGTCGGGGTCTGGCAGCTCGTTGGCCGCCAGAATATCCCGGGTGGTGGTGGAATAGGACTTGGCAATGTCCCAAAGGCTCTCCCCCGGCTGGGCCAGACGCAGGATCACCGACGGCCGCTCCTCCCCCTCCGGGCGCTCCTCTACCCGAATGGCCGTCACCGCCGTGCAGGTGCGAGGCACTGTGGTCAGGTAGCTGAACCGCACCGGGCAGCGCAGCTCCACGCCCCCGGCGGTGGCCACCGCCCCCGCTTCTCCGCCCAGCGCACAGCGCACCCGGCAGTCTCCGTTTTCCGGCAGGGATACGGCGGCGGTCACAGTGATGGGCCGGGTCAGGGTATCCAGCGCCCCCTCCTCTGTCATATAGAGCACGGTCGCCGTGCCCCGGACGGACATCGTTCCCTCACTCTCCTGCCGCTCCACGGTGGGCTGCCCCAGCACTACCCAGCAGTCCTCTACGCTTCTCACGGGGTTGGACAGGTCAAAGATCTCCCGGTGGATCTGATTGACCGCATTTTCCTCCCACAACTGGGAGAAGGTCAGCTCCTGCCGCTCCACCTCCACCTGCTGGGTCACGCTGTAGGCGTCGGAAAACACCTCTACTGTCCGTGTCTGGCGCACCACCGCCTGTGCCAGCAGTTCCAAATGGACGCCTAAGGTACGTCCTTCCCCGTCGTCTATGACCTCCAGACGGCTGTCCTGCTCGATCAGATCCAGCGCGCAGGCCCCTTCCTCCTCGATCCCGCCCACATCCATGATCTGAGAGAAGGGCAGCTCCCACCGCCCCATGGACAGGGTATTCTCCGCCGTGCGGTAGCGGGCCAAAAGGGTCACATCGCCCTTGAAAATGAGCTTGTTTCCAATGACCTTGGCCTCGTCACAGCGCAGATCCAAGCGGTGTCCCAGCAGCTCCGCCACCGCACTCTGCCCTGCGGACAGGATCACGTCATCGGTGAAGGCAAAGGCCTTTTCGGTCACCGACATGGCGGCGTAGCGTTCCACCTCTTCGGTGCGCTGCTCCAGCACGCAGTCCTCCCCCGACCAAGGGGCTGTCAGCGCATTTTCCTCTGTGCCCCAGCCCTGACAGACCACCGCCAGTTCCACCCGGCACAGCACCTTGCGGGGATTGAGCACCCGTGTCTCCGCCCCGGTGACCCGCGGGGTCACCACCACCGGGCAGCCCGGAGTCACTCCGGCGGCGGCCACGCTCACCCGGAAGGGAATGTCCAGACAGAGCTTTCTCGCGCCTGTCTCCTCCTCGGGGAGATACACCACCGTGACCGCGATGCTCCCTTCGCCTTCCACCTTTCCCTCTACGCTCTCTTTGCTGCGTAGTCTGGCCCGCGCTTCGGTACAAAGCACCCTTGCGATGTCCGGGCAGGCGTCGGGCACGATGCTCTCCTGTGTCTCCTCCTGAAACACCGTGGTGTCCAGCAGGCAGGCGTACCCCTCCATTGTGATGTTGTTCAAAGCCAGCTCCATAGTTGTCCTCTCCTTTGATCTTGCCTCCCGCTGTGAAAGGCAGAATGACCTCTGGAAGGACTATATGAACACACTTCCCCTTCTATGTCTTTTACTTTACCCGAAACAGCGCCGCCAAGATCCCCCGGAGCGCTTTCGGCGCCTGCACCACTACGATCTTCATAAAAAACACCTCCTTTGACGTACACTTCAGTATACGCCAAAGGAGATGAAACGGTCCGTTATGATCCTTGTTTTTCCTCCCAAGGCCGCCGTTCCTTGGCTTCTGCGTAAAGTCTGACATAGCTCTCATGGCGGCTGCGGGGGATCGTGCCTGCCTCCACCGCTTCCAAAACGGCGCATCCCTTTTCCTTTGTGTGGGAACAGCCCACAAAGCGGCATCCGTCCAGATAAGGGCGGAACTCCCGAAAGCTCTCCCCCAGTGTCTCCTTTTCCAAAAGCCCAAATCGGTCTTCCTCAAAGGAGGAAAAACCCGGCGTGTCCGCCACCAGCGCGTCACCTACCCGGAACAGCTCCACATGGCGAGTGGTATGCCGTCCGCGGCCCAGCTTGTCGCTGACCTCTCCCGTCTCAAGGTTCAACCCCGACCCCAAAGCATTGAGGACGCTGGACTTCCCTACACCGGAATTGCCCGTAAAGGCAGATACCTTGCCTTGTAATTGTTTCCGCAGTGCAGCGATGCCCTCTCCCGTTACTGCGCTCAAGCGAAGCACAGGAAAGCCGGCAGCCGTATACGTCGCCGCCAAAGTGTGACCCGGATCAAGGTCACATTTGTTGACGGCAATAACCACCTCACAGCCGTTTCCCTCCGCTGCCGCGCACACCCGGTCAATGAGATAAGGGTCGCTGACCGGGTTCACGTTGGCGCAGAGGATGACCAACTGGTCGATGTTGGCCACTGCCGGGCGTTTGAGCTGGTTGCGGCGAGGTAGAACTGCCTCCACTGCTCCTGTGCCGTCCTCATTCAGCGTGATCTCCACCCGGTCACCTACCAAGGGGCTGACTTTCTGATGGCGGAGCTTACCCCGTCCCCGGCAGGTCACCGTCTCCCCCGCCAGATCCACATAGTAGAAGCCTGACAGGGCCTTCATGATCGTGCCTTCCATCACTCGCTGAAATTCACCGTGTACTGATCTACCAACACGTCGTCCACATAGACGCTCACCTGCTGGTTTCCCCGTCCGGTGATCCGGGGCGAGATGGGAAACAGCCCGGTCTCTATAGTGTTGTTATGCTTCACCACACCGTCCACCTCGATGCGGACGTTGACCGCACTTTTATCCTCCGATCCGGCAGGCAGGCTCACCGGAATGGCCTTGCTCCCGCTGACAGGCTGGGTCGGCGTAGGCTCAGGCGGATCAGTCACCGCAGGAGGAGTCGGCGTGACATCAGGGCTGGGGGACACATCCGGCGAGATGCTCGGATCGGGATCGTTGCTGGGCGCTGCAGGGCCAGAGCTTACCCGTAGGTCAATTGCCGTTCCGGCCAGCACTCTGGTGCTCGCCGGAATACTCTGCCATGTCACCAAGCCTGCTTCCACCGTATCGGAAGGTTCTTCTGTGACCTCGCCCACCTTCAGTTCCATCTCCTCAAGGGTGGCGCGGGCATCCTCCAGCTTCATCTGGGTCACAGGGATCACCATGATCTCCTTGAGGTCGGGGCCGCTGCTGATGACCAGAGTCACCCGGTCGCCCCGCTTGACCGGCGTTCCTTCGGGCAGATCGGTGCGGATCGCATAGTTCTTGGTGATCTCGTCGTTTGCCTCCATCTCCTGACTGACCACCAGACCCATGCTGTCGCGCAGCAGCTCCATCGCGGCCCGCTGTTCCATATTTTCCACCTTGGGGATGGTCATTTCGCTCCCGCCGGAGCTGATGTCCACCGTGATGGTCACCTTTTCTCCCTCGTTGGCCTTGACCATCTCGCCCTTCTTCGGCTCTTGGTCTACCACCTCGCCGGCTTCAAACTCCTCGCTGGGGACAAACGTCCCCTCCACGATCTCGAATTTGTCGGTGATGGCGCTGTCCTGACGGATCTCGGTCAGGGTCATGCCCTGAAGATCCGGAACGGGGAAACTCTCCGTGCCCGGGCCGACGAAGGTGCTGAAGAAGCTGGACCAAAGGAACCAGATCACCGCCGCAATAAACGCCACGATCGCGCCCACCGCCAGCAGAATGGGCCACACCGGCCCTTTTCTGTCGTCGTAATCGTCCATGTCGTCCTCCTCGTCCCGGCGGCGCTGACGCGGCTTCGGGGGTTCTTCTCCCCGGCGCTCGTCCCGGCGGCGTTCCTCCCGCCGGTGTTGTTCATCCGCGGGATGGATCGGCCCTACCGGCACAGGGCGGGTAGGTTCGTCACAGGGCTTCAGATCGTCGCTGGTATAGTCAAAGTTGATGTTGGGATTTTTACGGAACTCCTCCAAATCAGTCAGCATATCATCCGCGCTCAAATACCGCTCGTTGGCGTCAGGGCACATGGCCTTCATGGTGATCTCCTGCAAAGCCTCCGGGATATCAGGGTTGATATCTCTGGGGGAAAGCGGAATGGAATTGATATGCTGGATGGCCACCGACACAGGGGATTCCCCTTCAAAGGGCAGCCGCCCGGTGGTCATCTCATAGAGCACCACCCCGGCAGAGTATATGTCGCTGCGGGCGTCGATATGGCTGCCCCGGGCCTGTTCCGGGGAAATATAATGCACCGAGCCAAGGGCCTCCTGCGTCAAAGACGACTGGTTGGCGGAGGTGAGCCGGGCAATCCCGAAATCAGCCACCTTTACGCTCCCGTCCCGCAGCACCATAATGTTGTGGGGCTTAATATCCCGGTGGATGATGCCCCGGCTGTGGGCGTGGGACAGTCCCCGCATGATCTGCGTGATAAAATGGAGGGCTTCCCGCCAATTCAAGGGCGCGCCCTTCTTTTGCATATATTGCTTGAGGGTAATGCCGTCGATCAGCTCCATGACGATATAATCCAGATCGTCGGAGTGGGACACATCATACACCGCCACAATGTTGGGGTGGGACAACATTGCAACGGCCTGTGATTCGTCATGGAAGCGGCGGCGGAATTCTGCGTCCTGCGCCAGCTCCTGCTTGAGGATCTTCACCGCCACCAGCCGGTTGAGCCGGTGGCAGCGGGCTTTATATACTACGGCCATCCCGCCTGTGCCGATGACCTCTAACAATTCATAGCGGTTATCTAAGAATTTCCCGATATAGCGATCCATGGCAAACCCTCCTTACAGTTGAATGAGAACGGCGGTCACATTGTCCGGCGCTCCTCTGGACAGGGCCAGATGGAGCAGCCGCTCACAGCCCTCCGATGCCGGCCCGCCGTGGATCAGCTCAAAGAGCAGCTCCTGATCGGTCACTACATTGGAAAGTCCGTCGGAACAAAGCAGGATCAGCGTTCCCGGTTCCCGCCGGGTCACATAGCTGTCCACCGCCACCTGAACCTCAGCGCCCAGCGCCCGGGTGATGAGGTTCTTTTTCGGATGTAACCGGGCCTGCTCGTGGGTGATCTCGCCCCGCTCCACAAGATCCTCCACCACCGAGTGATCCCGGGTAAGCTGGCGGATGCCCTGCGCGGAAATCACATAGGCGCGGCTGTCACCCACATTGACCAAGCGCACCCGTTCCTCCTCTACCACGGCGGCCACCAAGGTCGTGCCCATTCCCCGGCAGCCTTCATCTACCGCCGCCCGGTAGCACACCAGCTCGTTGGCCTGTTCCACCGCCCGGCGCAAAAGGGCTTCCACGTCCGGCTGCGGGCTGTTCAACCCTTCCTGCACGGTGGCGACAAAGCTCTCCACCGCCATGGAGCTGGCCACATTGCCTGCCCGCGCGCCGCCCATGCCGTCGCAGACTACGGCAAAGGGGTAACGCGCCTCTGCCGGCGAGATGTAGTAAGCATCCTGATTCTGTTTTCGCACTGCGCCGACATCGCTGATGCCCCAAAGCTCCATTTTCTTCACATCCTTTCAGATACGTCTGCGCCGCCCATGGCCTTGCGCCGCAGTTGTCCACATGAAGCGTCAATGTCTCCCCCCAGCTTTCGCCGGACGGTCACCGTAACTCCACGATCCGCCAGACGTTTTTGAAACGCCCGAACCCGTCTGCTGGGCTTCAGCGGGCTTTCCTCCACATGGTTGAGAGGGATCAGGTTCACATGGCTTCCTGTTCCCGCCAGCCAGTCCGCCAGCAGATCCGCCTGCGCGTCAGAGTCGTTGACCCCGTCGATCATGGCATACTCAAAAGAGATCCGCCGGCCGGTGGTCTCAAAATAGCGCCGGCAGGTATTCATCAGCTTTTCCACGCCCACGCTTCGGTTCACCGGCATGATCTTGCTCCGTGTCTCATCATCCGGCGCGTGGAGAGAAACGCTTAACGTTAATTGTAACCGACGCAAGGCCAGTTTGTCAATTTTTTCGGTCAGTCCACAGGTGGACAGGCTGATGTGCCGCATTCCGATGTTCATGCCATCCGGGTGGTTCACCAGCTCCAAAAACCGCATGACGTTCTCAAAATTGTCCAAGGGCTCTCCGATTCCCATCAAAACGATGTTAGAGATCTCCGCGCCGCTGTCCAACTGGGTAAAAAGCACCTGATCCAAGATTTCAGACGCCGTCAGGTCACGTACCTTACCGGCCAGAGTGGACGCACAGAAGGCGCACCCCATCCTGCACCCCACCTGAGAAGAGACACAGACGGTGTTGCCGTGATGGTAACGCATCAGCACCGTCTCCACACAGTTCCCATCCATAAGACGCCAAAGATACTTGATCGTTCCATCCTCCTGAGACACCTGCTTGCGCTCTACGGCAGGATGGGTAAGGTATGCCTGTTCCTTCAGCGTCTGCCGCAGTTCTTTGGAAAGGTCGCTCATTTCCTCAAACTCCGTCACGCCCTTGTACATCCATGCAAAGATCTGCTTGGCGCGGAACGCAGGCTGGCCCAGCTTCTTGCATAATTCCTTCAGCTCCGGAAGGTTCATAGACTTCAAGTCGATCATACCGCCGCCTCCCGCTCCAACACCGCGTAATAAAACCCGTCCGTCCCCGTTCGGTGCGGCCAGAGGGTCTCTTCCCGCCGAAGGATGAACCGCCCGCTGCTGCGGCTTAAAAACGCCGCTACGCGCGCCTCGTTCTCCTCCCGGCGCAAGGTACAGGTCGCGTAAAGCAGCCGCCCTCCGGGTTTGACTGCCGCCCCGGCGTTTTCCAAGATCTGTTCCTGAAGAAAAGTCAGTTCACCCAACTGCGCGGGGTCTTTATATCGAATATCCGGCTTTTTCCCAATGATCCCAAGGCCGGAACAGGGCACGTCGGCGATCACCAGATCAAAGCTCCCCTCCACAGGCTTTGTGGCGTCGCCCACCACGGCCCGAATGGCGGAAAGCCCCAGCCGCTCAGCCCCCTTTTTGATCTCCGCTATCTTCCATGGATAGATGTCCCGGCTGATGATCTCCCCTTCGCCGCCCATGGCCACCGCCGCCGCAAAGGATTTCCCTCCCGGCGCGGCACACAAGTCAAATATCTGCTCCCCGGCCTTTGGCTCCGCCGCCAGCACCGCTGCCCGGGCCGCCGGGTCTTGCACATAGAAAAGTCCGCGCTGAAACGATTCCAGCCCTTCCAGATCGCCTGTGCGTTCCAGCAGCAGGCAATCCGCCATCCACGGGTGCTTTTCCGCCGAAACACCCTCTGCGGCCAGCGTTTTGACCAGCTCCTCCGTGGAGGTCTTGCAGAGATTCACCTGCACGGTCATGGGCGAAGGCGCATTGTTTGCCGCCAGCAGCCGTTCCACCTGCTGAGCGTCTCCGTCCAACTGTGCGGCAAATTCCTTCACCAGCCAAAGGGGATGACTGTACTGTACAGACAACCGCGTCCACCGCTCTTCCGGCTTACTCCATTTTCCGTCGATGGTTTTGGTCAATTCTTCCCGCTGGCGATCCAGATTCCGCAGCACCGCGTTGACAAAACCGGCTGTTTTTGGATTTTTGGCGCGGGTCTTGGTGAGCTTCACCGCCTCGTCCACCGCCGCGCGGGCTGGGATCTGATCCATAAAAAGCAATTGATATCCCCCCAAGCGGAGGATATCGAGTACGTTTTTATCCAGTTTGTCCAGAGGAAGGGTGGAAAGCTCTTCCAGATATGTGTCAATGAGCATCCGGTTTTGCAGCACGCCGTACACCAGCCGCGTCGCCAATGCCGCTTCCCGCGCGTCCATGCCCTTCAGCGTCTTTCGCAAGCCCTCGTTGGCCCATTCGCCCCGCTTTCTGCACCGCTCCAGCACAACAAACGCCGCCGACCGCGCAGTTTCCATCCGTCCTCTCCTCCCGTTTTCAGCTTCTGCACATTTTCTCCTGTAAAGTTGTTTGCAATTACAGTTTTATGGGATGGCCCATCAAAAAAGCCGCCGCCGCCATCGCTTTTTTCCCGTCAGGCTGAATGGTGACAAGCTCTAACACTTTACCATCTCCGCAGGCGATCTTTAGTCCCCGTTTGTCCGCCTGCACGAGCTTTCCCGGCGCTTGGGCCGTTGTTTCCTCTGTGATCGCCGTCCGAAGCACCTTGCACCGCAGACCGTCCAGCTCCATCACCGCCGCCGGCCACGGATACAGTCCGCGCACTTGATCGTGCAGCGCCTGCGCGGGGCGGGAGAAGTCCATGGGAGAGAGGTCGCGGGTCAGCATAGGCGCAAGGGTAGCCTGACTGTCATCTTGAGGCGTGCGGGCTGCTGTCCCGTCTGCCAAAGCAGCTACCGCCCTGACCACCAAGTCGCCTCCCAATTCTGCCAGACGGTTGTAAAGCTCCTCGGCGGTCTCATCCGGGTCAATGGGCGTTGTGCCTTGCAGAATCATGTCTCCGGCGTCCAGATCGTGAGCCATGTGCATGATGGTCACGCCCGTCATCTGCTCTCCCGTCAGGATCGCCCAGTTGATGGGCGCTGCGCCGCGGAATTTCGGGAGCAAAGACGAGTGGACATTGATGCACCCCAGCTTGGGATATGCCAGCATCTCATCGGGCAAGATCCGCCCATAGGCCGCCACTACGATCAGCTCTGGAGCAAGCGTCTCTACGGCTTTCATAGCTTCCCCGTCCCGCAGTTTTTCCGGCTGAAACACCGGGATGTTTTGCGACAGGGCATATTCCTTCACCGGGCAGGCAGTCACCTTCATGCGGCTGCGGGGCTTATCCGGCTGGCAGAACACGCCCACCAGCTCATGCCCGGCCGTCACCAACGCCTGCAGGGACGGCACAGCAAACTCCGGCGTCCCCATAAATAGGATTTTCATGTGTCCCCTCATTTCAGCGCTTTTTCCGGCCCTTTCGTTCCTTTTCCTCTGCTGCGGCCTGAATGGCGTCCAGCTCCTCCTCGGTGTAGAGCCGTCCCTGCACCCGTTCCGTGAACAAATGCCCGTCCAAATGCTCGATCTCATGGCAGAAGCACCGGGCGGACATTCCTACGTCCTCCGCCTCGAAAAACGTTCCGTTGCGATCCTGTGCCCGTACCTTGGCCCAATCCGGACGTTTGACCCAGCCGTAAAGGCCCGGCACAGACAGGCAACCCTCGTAGCCCTCCTGTTCGCCTGCGGTCTCCAAGATCTCCGGGTTGATCAACTCAATGATGTGCCCGTCAGAGGCCGTGACCAGACACACCCTCCGCAAAATCCCCACCTGAGGCGCAGCCAGACCATATCCGTGGGCCTCCTCCAGCGTGTCGTGCATATCGTCCAGCAGCTCCCACAGCCGTTCGTCGAAATTGGTCACCGGGTGACAGCGTTTTGCCAACGCCTCGTCTCCTTGCTCAATGATCGTTCTCGTCGCCATAGATATCCTCCTTCCGTTTTTGTCGTTTGACTAATCCATGGGGTTGGAATCCCCAAACAGAGATACCCCGCGGTTTTCCTGATCCTGAAGCCCCCTTCGCAGGAAGTGGGCGATCAGCGTACGGATCGGCCCGGCCTTCCCCTCCTTGCAGGAGAGGGTCAACTGATAGCGGTATCGCTCGTTGAGCTTATAGATCGGCGCAGGGGCCGGACCAAGCAGCGTCGGCCCGCAGGGCGCATATTGTGGGTCTTTCAACGCCTTATCCAGCCCCAACCGCAGCCGTTGACAGGCGTGAAGCACTCCCTCCTCGTTCCGTCCCGACGCGGTGAGTACAAACAGCTCTCGAAACGGCGGCATTCCTGCGGCGCGGCGCAGCTCCAGCTCCTGTGCATAAAAGCGGTCATAGTCCTGCCGGGCGGCAAAAGAGATCACATCGTTGTCTGGAGTATAGGTCTGAATGATGGCCCGTCCTTCCTTATTTCCCCGCCCTGCACGGCCCACCACTTGGGTAATGAGAGAAAACGTCCGCTCCCCGGAGCGAAAATCGGGCACATACAGCCCGCTGTCGGCGGAGATGACCCCCACCAGTGTCACATTTTCAAAATCCAGCCCCTTGGCCACCATCTGTGTCCCCAACAAAATGGGCGCTTTTCCCTTGGCGAACCGATCCAAGATAGCCTGATGGCCCTTGCTGGGGGTGACCACATCGGCGTCCAGCCGCAAGATCTCCTGCCCCGGGAACAGCTCCTCCAGCGTCTCTTGAAGCCGCTGGGTTCCAGAGCCGACAAAGTTCAAATGCCCCCCGCATTTGGGGCAGGCGTCGGGCATAGGCTCGGAATGTCCGCAGTGATGGCACATGAGCCGCCGGTTGGCGGAGTGATAGGTCAGATAAACTGAGCAGCGGGGGCAGGTAGGCGTCTCGCCGCAGGAATCACACACCACCCGCTGCCGCGCACCCCGGCGGTTGAGCAGCAGAATGCTCTGTTCCCCGCGGGCCACATTGGCAGCCAGCTCGGCGGCCAGCTCCTCCCCTACATCGGTATCATTTCCCCGCCGCAGCTCTTTTTTCATATCGCTGACGATGACCTTTGGCAGAGATTGACGGTTATACCGTCCCGGCAGCGTCACCAGATGATACTTCCCCTCCCGGGCCAGATACATGGTCTCCACCGCCGGGGTCGCAGAGCCAAGCACCAACAGAGCTCCCTGCCGGGCACAGCGGTATTGCGCCACCTCCCGGGCATGGTAGCGGGGCACATTTTCCGACTTGTACGACCCCTCGTGCTCCTCGTCCAGCACCACCACGCCAAGGTCTTCCAGCGGGGCAAACACCGCCGAGCGCGCACCGATGACCACGCGTGCTTTCCCGGAGCGAGCCCGCTTCCATTCGTCGTACCGCTGGGCGTCCGGGAGAGAACTGTGGAGCACCGCCACCTGTTCCCCGAAGTACCCCGTGAAAATACGCAAAAGCTGGGGCGTCAGCGCGATCTCCGGAACTAACACCAGCGCAGACTTTCCCCGTTCCAATGCCGACTGGATCAGACGGATATAGACCTGCGTCTTTCCCGACCCGGTCACCCCGTATAACAGCGCGACCCCCGGTTTTTCCTCCTGTGCCCAGCCGTCCAGCGCCGCAAAGGCGCGCTGTTGGTCCTCATTGAGGGTAAACGGCTTGCCCGGCGGGGGCAGCTCCCGGATGGCGCTCCGCAGAACCTCCCGCTTCGACAGCGTTACGATCCCCCGCTTCGCCAAGGCGCGTACCGTGGCCGGACTTGCCCCGGTCAGGTAGCAGATCTCTTTCATTCCGCCCTGTCCCACGGCGGTAAGCAGCTCCACTACGCTGTACTGCAGCGGCGCAGTCTTGCGCCGCAGGGCCGCTTGGGCCAGCGCCTCCTCCGGCGGGACAGCCAGTGTGGCTACCTCCTCGGTTTTGTCCCCTACGCCGCGCTTCACGCTGGCCTCAATGGTCAGCAACCCCTCCCCGGCCAGCTTTCTGGCCGCAGGCATGGGATCGGTGACCCCAAAAGCCAACCGCAGGTCTTTGACCTCCATGCCCCCGGGGTTCGCCAGCAGGAGCTCCACCAGCCGCTGGGCGGCTTTGGACTTTCCCGCCGCCGTCAAGGCCTGTTCCCGGCTGACGCCTGCCGCCATACAAACCGTGTCCCGCACGGAAAACCAAAGTCCCGTGGGCAGCATGGCCTTGGCCGACTGGTAGACGGTACAAAAATACCGCCGGGCCATCCAAAGGCAGAGCTTCAGCTCCCCCTCCCGCAGCACCGGCGTCTCGTCCAGCAGGGCCAAAACGGTCTTTAGTCCAAGTCTGGGCTTGTCCTCTGACCGCTCCAGCGCTAACACCAGACCGTCCACCACCTTGTTCCCCCGTCCAAAGGGCGCCAGCACCCGCATTCCGGGCAAAATAGCGTCCTCCAGTGTGGGGGGGACAAGGTAGTCGTAGGGCCGGTCGATGGCGAAAGTGGCCGAGCTAAGGGCCAGCTTCGCCGTCATAACAGAACCCATCAAAAACCGCTTAACCCGCCACGTTCACAAGACCGTCGGCTACCTCATGGATGGCCAAGGTCACCGGCTTTTCAGAGAGAGGGTATCCCTCGTCCTCGGCGGTCTGAGCGATCTGGCGGGCGCGCTGAGCCACCACGTTGACCAGCATATAGCGGCTGGGCACATGGCGAAGCAGATTGGACATCGCGGGATAAAGCATCATGGTACATACACTCCTTTTTGATATGCAGGCTCGTTTATTATTTCACCAATTCTTGGTTGGCAAGCATGGGAATCAGGGGAATCCGCTGTTCCACCCGGCAGCCCTCTGCGGTCAGAACCGCCAAGATCTCCTGTGTGGCCTCCGGGACAGAATCATTGATGACCAGATAGTCATACTGCGGAATTTGACGAAACTCCTCCAGCGCCCGGTTGAGCCGTCCCTCAATGACCTGTTCGTCATCGGTGGCGCGGCCGTGGAGACGGCGGGACAGCTCCTCGAAGCTGGGGGGCATGACAAAGATCAGCACAGCGCCCGGGCACTTCTGTCTCACGGTGGCCGCTCCCTGAACGTCGATCTCCAGCAGAACGTCGATCCCGGCCTCTAACTTTTCTTCGATGACCTTCAACGACGTGCCGTAGTAATGCTCCACATACCGGGCATATTCCAGCAGCTCGCCCCGCTCGATCATCCCTTCAAACTCGTCGGCGGACACAAAGCAGTAGCTTACGCCGTCCGCCTCTCCCACCCGCGGTTGGCGGGTGGTGTAGGACACGGAAAAGTAGATGTCCGGCCGTTCGCTCAACAGCTCGGCAATCACAGTGGATTTTCCCGCCCCGGATGGCCCGGACAGCACGATCAGCGTACCTTTGGATTTCTTTCGTATGGCGCTCATGGCGTCTCATCCCCTCCATCCTCTTCTGAAACATCCTGCCCGGTCAACCGTCCCGCCACTGCCGGGGGCTGGATCGCGGCCAGCACCACATGGCCGCTGTCCATCACCAGCACAGCTTTCGTGCGGCGTCCCAAGGTCGCGTCAATGAGCCGCCCGGCGTCTCTGGCCTCTTGGATCATGCGCTTCACCGGGGCAGAATCTGGGCTGACTACAGCCACCACCCGCGCGGCGGAGACCATGTTGCCATAACCGATGTTGATGAGCTTCATGGCCTGCCCTCCTACTCGATGTTCTGCACCTGTTCCCGTATTTTCTCGATCTCGGCCTTCATATCCACCACCACTTTGGTAATGGAAATGTCGGAGCATTTAGAGCCGATGGTGTTGGCCTCCCGGTTGAATTCCTGAATGAGGAAGTCCAGCTTGCGGCCTACGCCGCCCTCCTCCTCCATCAGCTCGGCAAGCTGACTCAAATGGGAACGAAGACGCACCGTCTCCTCGTCCACTGCCACTTTGTCGGCAAAGATGGCCGCCTCGGTGAGAATACGGCTCTCGTCGATCTGGGTGTTCTGCAGGGTCTCCTTGAGCTTCGCCTCCAGCCGTTCCCGATACGCCGCCACGGTCTGCGGAGACTGCTCCTCCACCCGGCCTACCAAAGTCTTGATGGTTTCGCCTCGGCTCAAAATATCCGCTTTGAGCCGTTGGCCCTCCCGTTCACGCATGGCGTTAAAGTCGTCCAACGCCAGTTCCAGCGTCTCCAGCAGTTGCTCCTTGATCGCCTCCGGGTCTTCTTCCTTCTTATCCACGGTGAGAACGTCAGGGAATCTGGCGATGGAGGTGGGGTAGCACTCGTCCTTGAGGTAGCCGCCGCCCAATTGCCAAAGGGTCTTGAGGGCCTCGATATACTCCTTCGCCAGCCCCTCATTGACCGTCACCTTCTGGTCATCCCCGGCGGTTTGGGTCACAGAGATGAACACGTCCACCTTTCCCCGGCCTACCTTCTCCTGAACCCGCTTTTTCATGGCGTCCTCTGCAAAGAGATAGGCCCGGGGCATTTTTACCGTACAATCCAGATAGCGGTTATTGACCGCCCGAAGCTCCGCCACCAAGATCAGTCCATCCCGCTGGGTCTCCCCTCTTCCATAGCCGGTCATGCTTCTGATCACGTTTTTCATCTCCTTTGTTCACTCTGCGGCGTTCCCGTCAGCAGCACGGCCCGCCCCAAGGAGTCAGACAACTAATGCACAAATAGGTGCTGCAACAATCGTTGCAGCTATCGCCGGAGCTGCCGTACCCCGCAGGCCGGTAGGACACGCCGCCCTGATTCATCATGGCATACGCCTGACGGTATTCCATGTTACCCGGTTCCATCTGCGCCGCCATCTGATAGTTCTGGCGGGCTTCATCCAGCCAGCCCCGGCGGTAACACACCGCTCCCATGAGAAAATACCACTCCGCGTTTTTTTCGGTGGCTTCCTGCGTCAGCATCCGCTCTGCGGCGTCCAGATTGCCCGCTTGGATGCACTGGCGCACCTTGGTGAAAAAGGGGTCTGCGCTTGCGCTTTGGTAGCCCTGTGTCCGATAGCCGCTTTGGGACTGGTAGGCTGCGCCGCCGCTCTGATAGCTCCCCGCGCCACTTCTCTGGCGTGTAATGGCGTCGTAGGCCTCGTTGACTTCCTTCATCTTCTCCTCCGCCAAATCAGCCAGAGGGTTGTCCTGATAGTTGTCCGGGTGATATTTCCGCGCCAGCTCCCGGTACGCCCGTTTGATCTCGTCGTCGCTGACGTTGGAGCTGACCCCCAGAACGCTATATGGATCTCTCATGGATCAACCTGCTTTCTCTGCCGCCGTGCCAAGTCCCGGCCACAGCCCGTTTTTGCACCTGAGGCAGTCCCAAATATAGAATATTCTCCATCACCGCATGCCAGCGGTTAGGAGGAAGAAGCTGAAACGCATTTTGCACCAGCGTCAGGGAATGGCTCATGGTCGTTTCGATATAGTCCATATCCGGCTTTCCGCCAAACCGGGTGTCGATGGGATTATACCGTCCCGCTTCCCGGTCGCCAGCCAAATCGTCGGCGGCGTCCGCCAGATAGATCCACCGTCCCAAATGATAAAGGAGCTGCCCTCTGGGCCGATCCACCGCATCGTCACCTGTCTCCGGCGCAGCCGCTGCCAGCAGCCGGGCAAATGTGTCCGCGGTGCGGTCTAACTGAGGGCTGCGGGCATCCTCCAGCACTTTCAGCTCGCCCAAACAGGTCTTTACCGTCTCATCAAACCGGGGCAGTGCCTTGCGTGCCTTACGGTAGCTCCTTGCCAGACACAGACCTGCCAGCCGGCTTTTCGCCTTCCTGCCGAATCCTTCGTCTCTTACATCGTCCATCAGCTTGTAGTGGGTCAAAATCACGCTTTCCTGCGCGCACAGCGCCGTCCCCGGCGTAATTGGAACGGTATTTCTGGCCTGAACCGGATGGGCCGCGCAGCGGCGTTTGCAGAGGGCCGCCGGTTCGCTCTCATCGTCCAGCAGCAGGGCGAGGAACACAAAATCATAGTTCAAGACGAAGCGGGCGGCTGTCCCGCACCGCTCCTTCAGCGCATGGCAGAGGGAGCAATAGGCGGTCTTGTAGCCCTCCCAGTCCCGCAGCTTCAGCTCCCCCTGCAGCGGACGCACATAGCCGAACACGGCCTATCTCTCCACGGCTACCACCCGGTAGGTGACAGCCTTGTGCCGGCGCAGATACCGCTCCAGCGGGATGCTGACTCCTGCCAGCACCCCAACAAACGCGGCCACCGCGCCCATCGCAGCCACTCCCTCGCCGAAGCATTGAAGTCCCACTGCCGCGCCAAACAGCCCCGCAAAAGGGAGCAGATAGAGCAGAAACGCATACCAAAGCACGGGCTTGGACGCGCTTTCCACCGTCACCTGCTGTCCGGCCTGTGCGCCCATGGTATCCTCTGCCACAGCCGTGACCTCCGGGGTGTGGATCATAGACGCGCACCCGGCGCAGTCAGCGCAGTTGTGGCTGCAGGCAGACACCCGCTTCACAGCGATCTCTACCCGTCCTGCCCCCAATCTGCGTTTGACGATCGCTCTCTGGGTCATGACCCATCACCTTCCGTCAGGGTAAAGGCGATCTTATACTCTCCGATCACCCCTGCATCGGCCACACCGTTGAGACTGACCTTGGCAGTTTGGACGTTCTGCCCCTCCGGGAGAGAGAGGTCTTTCAAATCGACCACCACTTGGATATACTGGGGCAGCACCCGATTCAGAGCCTCCTCCGTGCCGCGCACCTGAACCCGGATGGTCTGGGTCACGGGAGTTGCCGTGTAGCCGCGGGGCACGTTGATGATCTCAATGCCGGAGGTCTCCATGGTGGTCGTCTCCAATCCCTTCACCGTAACGGTGACGGTGGCCTCCTCCACGCCGCTGACATTTTCCACATCCTGACCCAGCGGAATGGGGAAGGAGAAGCTGGCCGTTCCCACCACCTTGGCCAGATCGATCGCGCCCAGATTGATGGAGGTATAAGCCGCCAGCTCGGTCTCGCTGCCGGACAGGATGATGGATGCCGGTTCGACCTTATAGTCAAGGTGGCTGTCCTCCTCCCCGGTCACACCGCCGCCGGGGGTGAAGTCTACCGTCAGCGGCACATCCTTTACCATGACCACGGGCAAAGAGACGTTCACGGTAGCCGGGGCGGCAGAGATGCCCTTGTCCTCAATGACCTCGCCGTCCTGACCGATCAGGACGTAGCTCATGTCCTCCCGGACGCTCTCGTTCAGGTTTTTGCGGTTCACCGTCACCTGTGCAAAGGCCACCCGGCCCACAGCAGCTTCTTCGCCGCTGATCTCAATGGTGGCAGGCTGGAAAGAGAATTCCCCGGCCTGATAGCCCTTGGCTACGCTGCCGGTAAAGACCCCGCGGATATCCACGTTCTTAGTGGTGCTTCGGACGATATCCACCGACACATAAAAGGGATCGCGATCCAGCACGGAAATATTGCTGGACGAAACGGTGTTGGGCCAAGTGATGTCATAGGCCAGATTGGAGCGGCCCTCCGTCACGATACGGCTCAGATCCGCCGTGATGATGATATTGTCCCGGCGCAGGCGGGAGAGGATGCTCCACTTCCCCTGAACCTCCAGATCTACGGAAGCTCTGGCCTCTTGGGAGAGCATCAGTCCGTTGCTGTTGAGTACGTCCTCCCCAACAAACGTAACGGGAATGTTGTAAATGGTCACCTTTCGGTCTGGATTGTCCACATTGCGGACATACAACCACAGGGCGCAGGCCACCACGATGGACAGCGCGATGTAGAGGGCTTTATTCGGCGTCTTGCTGCTGTGTTCCATCGCCGTCTCCCCCTTTCTTTGCTTTGAACAGGCCGCCGAAGAAGGAGGACTTGGCCTTGTCCGTCTCCTCCTCGCGGATCAACTCATTGCGAAGAAGCCGTTCCAGCGTCTCCGGCGCAAGATGCCGCTTGAGCATCCCGCCCACGGCCACAGAGATCGCCCCAGTCTCCTCAGAGACGATGGCCACCACCGCGTCGGTGCGCTCACTCACGCCGATGCCCGCCCGGTGGCGCATCCCAAGATCGCGGCTCAGGTTCACATTCCCGGACAGGGGGAGCATACACCCCGCGCCCACCACCCGGCCGCCCCGGACAATGACCGCGCCGTCGTGAAGAGGCGCTTTGTTCCAAAAGAGGTTTTTCAGCAGCTCAGCATTGACGCTGCAATCCAACGCAGTGCCTGTGGCGATGGCGTCGTCCAGAAGGTTCTTGCGCTCAAAAACCATAAGCGCGCCCACCTTGTCCTTGGAAAGCGCCGTATATGCCGCCACCGTCTGGTCGATGGCCGTCTCGATCTCCGTTGCCGCTTCCTCCCGAATGAAAAGGCGTTTGAGCCGGTTGCTGCCCAACTGCTCCAGCAGCCGCCGCAGTTCAGGCTGGAAAATGACCACCAGCGCCAAAAAGCCCAGCTCCAGCGCACGGCCCAAAATGAAGTTGACCACGTGGAGCTGCAACAGGTCGGACACCCAAAGGGCGATGACCAGAACAAGGATGGCCTTGGCCACATTGGCGGTACTGCTGCGGGAGGCAAAGAGCATCAGCCGGTATACCAGATAGGCGATGACCGCCACGTCCAGAATATCGGTAAAACGGATGGTCTGGATAAACGCGCCCCATGTCTGCATCAGTTGTGCCAGCCATTCCATTTTCTGATCCCTCCCGTCCTGTTTGGAAGCTCAACGGCTTTATTGCCGTCTGGGTAAAAAGATACGGATATATTATACTGTATCTTCCTTCAATTGGCAAGGTCAAGACACATTAAAATTTGAAAAAAGACGCCGGTCAACCGGCGTCTTTTTTGTGATGGAAGGAGAATTTGCTCTCCGTTCCCTTCAAAATGCGTTGTATGTTCCCCCGGTGCTTCCAGACCAGAAGCCATCCGGGGATGATGGCCACAGCCACCAAGATGATGTCGTGGAACACGAACCATGTAGAAAAGGGAAAGCTAAAGCCCGCCCAGACAGAGCCGAGGGACACCCATTTGGTGAGCACCGCCAGCAGGAGAAAGCCACCCCATGCCACCAGACCGATGCGCCAGTCGATCATCCACACCAGCGTGCCGCCGGAGAGAACGCCCTTCCCCCCCTTGAATTTGAACATACAGGGGTACATATGGCCTAAAACGCAAAACATTCCCGCCCAGTATTTGATATAGGCCACAGCTTCCGGGCGGGTAATTTTAAGCAGGCCAAACGCTCCCACACCCACCAACACCGCCAGCACCATCTTAAGCACGTCGCAAAGAATGACCACCGCCGTCAGCGGCCCGCCGAAGGTGCGGTAAAAGTTAGTCAGCCCTGCGTTGCCGCTGCCATGATTGCGGACATCGTCCTTGAGAATATACTTGGACACGATGACCGCACCGTTGAAGCAACCCAGAAAGTAACTGATGACCGCCACTAATACTCCCGTGGCAATCAAAATTCCCCACAGAGCATCCAGCCCGTAAAGGCTCTCAAGCCAACTGGTCTGGTCATAGATCGCTTCCATAGGTTTACCCCTCCTTCTCTCCCTTTTCCCGCACCGTCAGCTTGACGGGCGTGCCCTCCAAACCAAAGGTGGTGCGAATTTGATTCTCCAAATACCGCCGGTAGGAAAAGTGAAACAGCTCCGCATTGTTGCAGAAGCACACAAAATGGGGCGGTTTTACTCCCACCTGGGTCATATAGTAGATCTTCAGCCGCCGTCCCCGGTCGGTGGGAGGCTGGACTCGCGCCGTTGCGTCCGCCAGCACGTTGTTGAGCATTCCGGTGGTGATGCGCATGGCCGCCTGCTCATTGACGTAGTTGATAAGGTCAAACAGCCGGTCTACCCGCTGGCCCGTGAGGGCGGAAATGAACAGAATGGGGGCGTAGGTCATATAACTGAGGTCGCGGCGGATGTCCTCCCGCATCTTATCCATGGTCTTGTCGTCTTTTTCCACCGCGTCCCACTTGTTGACCACGATGATGCAGGCCTTCCCCGCGTCGTGGGCCAGCCCCGCCACCTTGGTGTCCTGCTCGGTGACCCCTTCGTTGGCATCAATGAGGATGAGGCACACGTCGCACCGCTCAATGGCCATCGTCCCACGCAGCACCGAGAACTTCTCCACCCGGTCGTCCACCTTGGACTTTTTCCGCATCCCGGCGGTGTCGATGAACAGGTACTTCCCTTTCTCATTTTCAAAGAAGCTGTCCACCGCGTCCCGGGTCGTACCTGCCACGTTGGAGACGATAACCCGCTCCTCCCCCAAAATGCGGTTGACCAGAGAGGACTTGCCCACGTTAGGCTTGCCAATAATAGCCACCTTGATAAGATCCGGATCTTCCGTCTCGTCGTCCTCGGGGGGAAAGTAGTCCAGACAGGCATCCAGCAGATCGCCTGTGCCGTGGCCGTGGACAGCGGAGACGGCGACGGGGTCGCCCAAGCCGAGATTATAGAACTCGTAGATATCCGGGTTGGTCGGCCCGGTCTGATCCATCTTGTTCACCGCCAGCACCACCGGCTTGCCCGACTTGAGGAGCATATTCGCCACCTCTTGATCGGAGGCGGTGAGGCCCGTCTTAATATCACACAAAAAGATGATGACGGTGGCGTTTTGAATGGCGATCTCCGCCTGCGTACGCATGAACAGCAAAATTTCGTCGTCGGTGCGCGGCTCAATGCCCCCGGTGTCTACCAGATCAAATTTCCGCCCCAACCACTCGCAGGGGGCGTACAGCCGGTCACGGGTCACGCCGGGGGTGTCCTCCACGATGGAGAGCCGCTGCCCGGTCAGCTTATTGAACAGCATGGACTTGCCCACATTGGGGCGGCCCACGATGGCTACCAAAGGTCTCATCACTTATCCTCCAAAAATAGCGTCACACAGATCGAAGCCGTCCTGATTCACCGGCGTGACCGGAACGCCCAGCGCTTGTTCCACCTGCGCGATGGTCACATCGTCCAAAAATACATCTTGCCCATGGCGAAGCATATTCACAGGGATGAGCAGCCGCTGCCCCAGTTCCTTGCCCTGAAGCTGGTCGATCAGATCGCCGCCGGTGATCAAACCGGCCACGGTGATGGTCTCCCCGAAGAAGCGGTTGATGATGGGATATACCTTACCTTTAGTATGGCATTTTCCCGCCGCTTTGTCAACAATTTCCTCCAAAAATGGGGCGCAAGCCACGCCCGTGGCAATGGAGAAGGGCACGGCGCGGGTCTCCTCCGCCAGCGCATAGGCGGAATCAAACTCCGTCCGCAGCAGCCGCAGCATCCCAACGCCGTTTTCCAGCTGGGTGTAGTCCTCGAAATACGCGTCCTCCGGGATCTCCCGCCCGGCCTGAAGATAGAATTCATCAGAACACCACGCCAGCCGTGTGCCCAGCGTTTTCAAGGATTTTTCCGCAAATTCCTCCACCATATCCACCACCGCCCCGGCGGTTTCCTCGGTATACGGTTCTAAGGGATACAGCCCTTGGCGGTGCTTGGTCAGCCCCACCGGCACAACGGAAATGCTGTTCACGCCGGGATACATCGCCGCCAGATCGTCCAGCGTCTTTTGAAGGTGGACGCCGTCGTTGATGCCGGGGCAGGACACGATCTGGCAGTTCATTTGGATGCCCGCGTCGGCAAACCGCTTCATTAAGTCTATCCCCGCCCCGGCATTCCTATGCCCCAGCAGCTTGCAGCGCAGCGACCGCTCGGTGGCGTGAACGGAGACGTTGATGGGCGAAATATGGAGGTCGATGATACGCTGGGCCTCCCGGGGGCTTAGGTTGGTGAGGGTGATATAGTTTCCCATGAGAAAGGACAGCCGGGCATCATCGTCTTTGAAATAGAGAGTCTCCCGCAGGCCCTTGGGGAGCTGATCCACAAAGCAGAAAATACAGTGGTTGGCACAGGAACGGGGAGAATCCATCATATAGGTCTCAAAATTAAGGCCCAGTTCTTCCCCCTCCGCCTTGTTGACGGAGACTTCTCTTGTCACGCCGTCCCGCTCCAGAGTCAGCGTAAGGACAGGATCATAAGTATAGAATTTGTAATCCAACACGTCCACAATGTCGTGGCCGTTGACCTTTTTCAGCGTCTCCCCCGCCTGAACGCCCTGCTCCTCCGCCGGGCTTTTGCGGTCTACGCTGACGATCACTGTCTTGCTCATGCCTGTCCCTCCTTATGGTAAGAAAAAAGGGCGGAAGTTCTGTTCCGCCCTGCTTTTCCTGCCGGTATGCAATTACTTCTTCGCCTCGGCCTTGGCGTACTCCCGCCCGTCGTAGGTCATGCAGGACTTGCACAGCCGGTGGGGCAGCTTGTACTCACCGCACTTGGGGCACAGCACCAGAGTGGGGGCTTCCAGCTTCCACACGCTGCTGCGGCGCTTGTTGCGGCGCTGTTTGGAGATTTTACTCTTGGGGACTGCCATAATGACACCTCCTTTAGGTGAATGGGCGGCGGTTATTCCTCCGCTTGCTCAAAAAACTTACCGAGAGCCGCAAGTCGCGGATCCCCTTCCTTCTTACACCGGCACGGCTCTACATTCAAATCAACGCCGCAGCCGGAACAAAGGCCCTTACAATCCTCCGTGCAAAGGTTTTTGCTGTCCATCTCCAGCACAAAGGTCTCGCGCATCAGCGCGCCCGCGTCCAGAAAGTCCCCCTCCAGAAGAACGATATCGTCGGAGTCCTCCCCGGCCAGCTCGGTCGCCAGCAGCGTCTCAAACTCCACCCGCTTTTCTCTGGAAAAGGGCTTGGCGCAACGGTCGCAGTGCAGATGCAGTGTCGTCACTGCCTGCGCGTCAAAGACCAGCGCGCCCGCCATGTTCCGCACCTGACCGGCAACTTGGACAGGTTCGCAAATGGGCCGTTCTCCTCCGAATTCGCAGTCTGATAAATCCAACGAAAACTCAAAGGGCAGAACTGCGCCGGGAACATGGATGATGTCTTTCAGATTCAGTCGCATGGCACACCTCGCACGACGGTACGGCTAACATTATAACCATTCTTTTCCCCATTGTCAAATACTTTTCGCCCTTTTTCCGAAATTTGTTCCCGGAAGGCTTTCACAGCTTCTTCAGCTCCTTGAGGGAGATCACCTTTTCAAAGGCCGGAAGAACGCCCATTTGCTCGGCAGACTGCCCCGGAAGGCCGTAAATATCGTGGCCGGGGTACTGATTTCCTTCCACCAGCACCGGCCCTGCGGGCGTCACCGCCACGTCCCAGCCCACATAGCGCACACCGGGAATGACCCCCGCCGCTTCCTGTGCCAGCGCCGTGACCTGTTCCCAAAGAGGCACTTGGAAGCCCTCAAACACCGTTCCCGTACCCGGATGGGCTTCAAACTGCGCCCCGGCCTTGTTCACGGCGCGGCACAGAACGACTCCCGTCGCCGGGTCAAGGGGGGCGACCATGCCGCCGCTGTTGAAGTTGTCCACCGGCTTATCGCCGCTTCCCACCCTCAAAAAGCTGGCCACGATGTGGCCCACGCCATCCTTGCAGATGGTCACCAGCCGCACGGTATTGATGCACCCCGGCCACAGCCTGTTCAGCTCCGGATGCTGGCAGATGACCTCCTCGCAGAGGGTCTGTCCGCTCCCCCGCAGCCGTTCCAAAAGCGCCTGATAGTCCTGAACATCGGTGTCGCAGATCTTCTCCACGCCGTCTCCATGGGTGGCGTCCTGAGGCTTCACCAGCACCACGCCCAAGGTGGTCAGCATCTCCTTGAGCTGCTCGGCGTCCGCTTCCCGCAGATCCAGCCACTGCCGCCCGACATAGGGCGCGAACGCCTTTAAGAACTCGGTTTTCTCTGCAAAGTAGTGCATATCTTCATGCTTGTTCAAGGCCCGCACATAGCGGTTGTTCTTTCCTCTGGTCAGCACGCTGGCGCGCTGTTTGTGGTTCATCTGCCACATATGAAAAAGGGCGTAGTCGGAATACCCCGCCTCATAGCGAAGTCCGCACCACACCATATCCGTCAGCACGCCCAGTTTGCTCTTTCCGCTCTCCTCCGCCACCTTTGCGGCGGTGGCGCACATCTTTTTGGTGTCCATCCGCCGAATCAGGCCAAACAATCCCGCCATTTTTACGTCCTCCTTACCCTGCCAGTCTGTTCAACCACGCCGTCAGCGGCAAATAGGCCGCCGGGAGAAAAATCGCGGGGAGCATATTCCCCACCCGTATTTTCTCCCGCCCAAGGGCCAGCATATTGACCGCAATTCCGATGATAATAACCCCGCCCACCGCGCTCATTTCCGCCACCAGCGCATCGGAGAGGTACGGGCCGATCACCGACGCCAGCAGGGTCAGTCCTCCTTGGTAGACAAACAGCGGCAAAACGGAAAACATCACACCGACCCCCATGGCAGCGGCAAAGGTGATGGAGGTCACGCCGTCGATGACTCCCTTGGACACTAAAATTGACCAGTCGCCCTTCAGCCCCGCCGCCAACGAACCGTTGATGGCCATCGCTCCCACGCAATAGAGCACGGCGGCATTGACAAATCCTTCGCTGAACCGGGCATTGTCCCCCTTGGCCGCCACCTTGGTTTTCAGGGCATTGCCCACCTTGTCCATTTTTCCCTCGATGTCGATCCACTCACCCAAGAGCGTGCCCAGCACCATACACACGATGACGCACAGGGTGTCGTTCGTCTCCATCGCCGCGCTGATCCCAATGAGCAGCACACAAAGTCCAAGGGCGCAGGTAATGGCTCGGGTCAGTCTTTCCGGTATTTTCCCCCGAAAGGCCAGCCCGATGACACTGCCCAGAAGGATCAATGCCACATTGATGACTGTTGCGCCCATTGTCTTGCCACTTCCCTGTCTCTATCTTCGGTAGATCTCCATCTGCCGGCGAAGCTTTTGCGCCAGCTCCGGGGTGGCCGCGCCCTTCTTCATCCGCCAGCGCCAGTTTTCGCCTACGGTGGAGGGGGTGTTGATCCGTCCCTCCGAGCCAAGGCCCAGCACGTCCTGCATCTGCACCACTGCCAAATCGGCCACGCTGCTCCATGCGCCCCGCATCATGCCCCAATGGAAGCCCTCTTCGGCGTTCAGCCGGAGGTAGTCTGTGGCAAATGCCACATCTTCCTTTGGTGCAGACGTCAGCCAGCCCATCGCTGTGTCGTTGTCGTGGGTGCCGGTATATACCACGCAGTGCTTATCATAGTTGTGGGGCAGATAGTCGCTGTTTTCCCGGGAATCAAAAGCAAACTCCAGCACCTTCATGCCGGGAAAGCTGCTGTCCTCCAGCAGCTTCCGCACCCCGTCGGTCAAAAAGCCCAGATCCTCGGCAATGATGGGGTGCTTGCCCACCCGTTTCTCCACCGCCCGGAAGAAATCCATCCCCGGACCGGGCCGCCAGCGTCCGTTGCGGGCGGTAGCCTCTCCGTAAGGGATGGCGTAATACGCTTCAAACCCCCGGAAGTGGTCGATCCGTAGCACATCATAGATATCGCACTGGTGCTCCACCCGATCCATCCACCAGCGGTAGTCCTCCGCCTTCATCTTATCCCAATCGTAGAGGGGATTGCCCCACAGCTGGCCGTCGGCGGTAAACCCGTCCGGCGGGCATCCCGCCACCTCCACAGGGCGCAGGGACTTGTCCAACTGGAATTGTCCGGGGTTCGCCCACACATCGGCGCTGTCCGCCGCGACATAGATGGGAAGGTCGCCGATGATGGACACGCCCCGGTCGTTGGCGTAGCGTTTCAGCTCCCGCCACTGGCGGTAGAAGAGATACTGGACGCACTTCCAGAAGGCCATGTCCCCACTGTAGGTCAGCTTGATCTTTTCCAGCGTTTTCGCCTCCCGGCGGCACTGGTCCTTGGGCCATTCCTGCCAAGGCTTGCCGCCGTTGAGGTCTTTCAGGGTCATAAAGAGGGCATAATCGTCCAGCCACGGGTTCGCCCGATAAAAGTCCATAAAGTCCGTAGGCGGGTCGTGAACGAACCGTTCAAACGCCAGCCGCAGCACCCGGAAGCGCAGGGCGTAGAGCTTTCCGTAGTCCACGTCCCCCTCGCCCCAGTCCAGTTCCTCGTATTCACCCTTCTTCAACAGCCCATCCATATGTAGCTGATCCAGATCGATGAAATAGGGATTCCCCGCGAAGGTAGAAAAGGAGGAATAGGGGGAGTCTCCGTAGCTGGTGGGGCAGACCGGCAATATCTGCCAGTACCGTTGACCCGCCGCCTGCAAAAAATCCACGAACCGCCGCGCTTCCGCGCCCATGGTTCCAATGCCGTAAGGACTGGGCAGGGAGAAAATGGGGAGCAAAATACCGCCGCTTCTCATGCATACACATCCTCTTCCGTCTTGATTCGCGTTTCCCTGCCTATCCTACCCTACCCTGTCGGAATTTGCAAGTATTTTTTCACAATGGGCGGCGCAGAAAGCCTTTTCTTTGGCCGTCTCCGCCTCCAGCGACATGGCGGAACACTCAAAGGCCACCCGCTCCTCGCTCCTGTCCCCCAACTGCTTGGTATATACCCTGCTTTGCAGCCGCCCCTCCAAGCGCAGCCGCTCACCCACCTCCATGGCCGCGCACCGCTGCGCCAACGAGCCCCATGCGATGCAGGGCAGATAATCCGAGCGGCCGTACCGCCGGTTCACCGCCAGCGTGAAATCGCAGATCTCCCGCCCCAAGGGAGTGCGCCGGGCCTCTCCCCGGCGGCAGATCGTCCCGGCCAAAGTCAGGTCGTTGGCGTGGTCATCTGCGGTGGGAAGGATCTCTTGGGCCAGAACGGTGATGACCAGCTTCGCCCCCACGCCGCTTTTGTTATTAAAAGTGCGAAGGCTTCCCCGCACCTCCAGCCGGTCTCCCACCGAGATCCTCTCCGGCGGAAGAAGCCGCCCGGAAAACAAAACGTTGAGTACGTCTTCGTTCCCTGACAGCCGCTCCACCGCAAGAGGAAACCGGTAAAACTGCTCGTTGTGGCTCTGGTGGGAAAACACCACTTTCCCTGCCGCACATCCCCGCAAAACGATCCGGTTGAGGTCTTGTCCTTGTTGTTCCATGGCGCAACGCTCCCTTTTCTTCAGTTGCGTCATCTATATGCGCCGTGTTTCCAGATCATACCAACCGTCCCCGGTCTCCCTTTACCCAGCCGCAGGCGTTAGCCTCGTCATAGTCCAGATGGACGTAGGTCGCATAGCTGGGCGACACCCGCGCCACCGTATCCATCAGCACTGCCGGGCGGCCGGTCAAACACTTGAGGCCCAGTGTCTCCCCATCCTTCACGCCAAACCGCTCCGCGTCTGCCGGGGTGAGGTGAATATGCCGCTGGGCGATAATAACACCGTTTGCCAGCTTCAGCTCCCGGCCATTGGCCCGCAGGGTCACCGGGCAGCTATCCCGCAGGTCGCCGCTCTGGCGCAGGGGGGGCTTTAACCCCAAGACCACCGCATCGGTGCGGCTCACCTCCACCTGATTTTCCTTTCGCTCCGGGCCAAGCACCGCCACATTCTGAAAGCTCCCCTTCGGCCCGATCACGTCCACCCGCTCGGCACACACAAACTGCCCCGGCTGGGACAGAGGCCGCACCGCCGTCAGCCGGCGCCCCGGCCCGAACAGTTCCTCCACCGCCTCTTTTGTCAGGTGAACGTGCCGCCCGGAGGCTTCGATCTCAATGGTGAGAGCATTCACCACCGCCCGGACGATCTCCTCCCTATTCGCCATTGGCCCACCGTCCCCGCTTACATACTCTCGTCTCTGTGGGGCAGGATGGCGTCCACCTCGGCATGGGGTCGGGGGATGACGTGGACGGAGATCAGCTCTCCCACCTTCTCCGCCGCAGCCGCGCCCGCGTCGGTCGCCGCCTGCACTGCGCCCACGTCGCCGCGCACCATCACGGTCACAAGGCCGCCGCCCACCTGTTCCTTGCCCACCAACTGAACGTTGGCGGATTTCACCATGGCGTCGGCGGCTTCAATGGCCCCCACCAGCCCCTTCGTCTCTACCATCCCTAATGCGTTTGTGTTTGCCATTTTCTTTGCTCCTCCTTGTTGTGCCCCGCTGGGGCTGTTTGGTGTACGGGTATCCTGCTTTTTGATCTCTTCCAATGCCTTGCCGATCTTTTCATTTGCGTCCAGCCGCTCATGCGGGCCTACCTTGGCGGTGCTTATCTTTTCCGCCGCCGGTTTCTTCCTGCTCTCCCCTTTTGCCTTGCCGGACAAGTCCTTCTGCCCCGCCTTCACCGGAGCTTTTTCCTTAGTCTCCAGCTCAGGTACGGGTGCGCCGCTTCCCGGTGCGACCAGACTGGTCAGCTCCGGCTGGGTGGGAGTTACCGCAGCTGCCGCAGGGCCTCCGCGATGATCCAAGTCAGTTCCTTCTGGGAAATATCCTGTCTGTTGCTGCAACTTCCTTCACCTCCCTTCAGTTCCTCCAGCTCCCGCACGCCCCAGCCGACCCGCTTGATGTTCACCAGATCCATCGGGCCGATGTTATTGGAGCTTGACGAGCCGCCCACTGCGCCGCACCCCAGCGTCATGGCGGGAAACAGGTTGGTGGTCGCCCCGATCCCCCCCAGAGAAGCGGGGGTGTTTACCAAAATGCGGGAAGCCGGCACTGCCCGGGCGAATTTCTCTACCACGCCTTCCTCCTTGGCATGGATGGCAAAGGTATGCCCTGCACCCTCATGGCGCAGGATCTCCACGCATCGCGCCAACGCCTTGTCCTCGTCGCTCTCCACATAGTATGCCAGAATCAGCCCCAACTTTTCATTGGAGAAGGGATGGCCCTTGCCTACGCCGTCCTCCGGCGCTAACAGCACCCGCACCGTGGGCGCAATACCGCTCAACCCCGCCAGACGGCAAAGCTCCGCCACGCTTTTGCCCACAATGGCCGGGTTCATCGTCCCGTTGCCCCGCAGGATAAAGCCCGCCAACGTATCCCGCTGATCTTTGGTGAGGAAATATCCCCCCTGCCGCTCAAACTCCGCTTTTACCTTCGGCGCAAAGGCCACCGTAGTCACCACCGACTGCTCGCTGGCGCAGATCGTGCCGTTGTCGAAGGTCTTGGAGTCCAGCACCCGCTTCACCGCCTGCTCCAGATCGCAGCTCTCGTGGAAATAGGCCGGGCCGTTCCCTGCGCCCACACCGATGGCAGGCGTGCCGGAGGAATAGGCCGCGCGCACCATTCCCCCGCCGCCAGTGGCCAGAATGAGCTTGGTGTCTCTGTGGCTCATCAGCTCCTTCGTGCCCTCCAGCGTGGGCGTCTGGATCACCGTCACCGCGTCCTTGGGCCCGCCGGCCTCCTCCACCGCTTTCGCCGCCAGCCGGGCGGCGTGGACGATGCAGGAAAGGGCGTTGGGGTGGGGAGAAAACACCACAGGATTGCCCGCTTTCAGGGCGATCATCGCCTTGTAAAGCACCGTTGAGGTGGGGTTGGTAGACGGCACCAACGCCGCCACCACGCCCACAGGCACACCGAAGTCCCACGTCTTTTCTTGGTCATTTTTTGCCAACAGCCCGACTACCTTTTGATCCTTGATGGCGTCATAGATCTGGTTGGCGGCAAAGAGGTTTTTGATGGTCTTGTGTTCCGCCACGCCAAATCCGGTCTCGTTCACCGCCTCTTCGGCCAGCTCCCGCGCGTGTTCCCGTCCCGTGCGGGCCACCGCTGCCACCAGCTTGTCCAGCTCCGCCTGCTCCATGACCGCCAAGATCTCTCCTGCCGCCTTGGCCTTTTGAATACATTCCCGCGCCTCCTGAATGGAGGTCAAGTCCTTGTCCATGCCGTTTACACCTCCCTTGGTTTTTCCGCGATGTCCCGCACCGCCGCCTCAAAGGCCAGCGCCGCCGCCCGGCAGGCGGATTGGCTTCCTGTCAGCAGTCCGCCGCCGAAGTTGGTCTCGCTGGGCGGCTCGTAAAGGGCCGTCAGGGTCACATCCGCCGCCTTCATGGCCTCGTCCAGCCCCACCATCGCCTCCAGCGGCGGCGCAATGAGGTAGGCCAAGGCCTCGCCCTCATGAATCCCCGCTATCTGAGACAGATAGCTTCCTGTCCGCGACACCGTGTGGGCAAAGTACACCACCGAACCGTCCCCGTTGGCGCTTTGAAAGCCCACGCCGCTCTCCAGAAAGTTCACCGCCGCCTGCAGCCCCGACGTGACCTCCGCCGGGTTTGGCCCTGCCAAAATGCCGATGACCTCTCCGGCGTACTTGGTGGAGGCGTTTCCCGCTCCGGCGTACATGCTTTTGGCGTATACCACCTCTACCTGCGCTTTCTTCGTCGCCTCATCCAAGGCGCAGTAAGTCGCGTCGTCGCAATCGGTGGTAATGATGCCAATAGAGCGGTGGGCGTCCTGAAGGCCAAGACGTTCCGCCAGAGCCTCGGACACGTTGGCGATCATCCGCGTCGCCAGAATATTGACTTGGATCACATCTCCCACCATGCGCTCAGCTCCTTACCAGCCCCACGCCGGAGGCCTTTTTCTCCAAGATCGTGTGGATCAGCTCGGCGATGTGCGCCCCTGCCTCCACTGCGCCCGTGCCCCCCTTGTGGATGTTGGACACCACCGTCCGCTTGGATTCGGGCACGCCCAGCCGCGGCTCATAGGTGATATAGGCGGACATGGACTCCGCCGTCACCAGCCCGGGGCGCTCCCCCACCAGCAGGCAGATGACCTCGCACCCGGTCAGCTCGCCGATGTGGTCTCCTGCACCCACCCGGCAGAACTGGATGAAGGGCACGGTCGTGGTCTCGATGCCGTAGTTTTTCAGCCCTGCCTGAATGGCTTTGATACAGTCGGCGGCGTTGGTCTCGATGGCCACGGAGGAAAGCCCGTCCCCCACCGCCAGCACCACCCGCGGCTTGTTCCCCAGCGTTTTCTTGATGACCGCCTGATTTTCTTCGTCGAACCGCCGTCCCTTATCGGGGCGGGTTAAATATTCGTCCTTGTCCTTGCAGAGGGTCTTGACAGGCACATAGCCATGCTTGGCGGGATACTCCTCCGCCACCATGGAAAACACCGTGTCCTGCGCGGCGGCGTGGTCGGCCCGAAACCGAAGGTAGGTGGCGGTCTTGTACCGCGCGCCTGCCCGTCCCACCCCCAACCGCGCCGGGGTGCGGAGTTTTAGGGCCATAAACCCCTCCCGATCCTGCGGATGCTCCACCAGATACTGGGTTCGCAGATCCACCTCGGTGATATCGTTCAAGCATCCGTCCTCCACCGCCGCCGCAGGCTTGGAAGTCCCTGCGGCGGCCGGAGTTCCCGCCGCAGACGCCGGGGTCGCGCCCGCCAGCTCCCGCACCAGCTTTTCCACCGTGGCGCGCAGCATCTCCTCATTCATGGTTTTCACCTCTTCCCAGTAAGATCGAGCCGTCCCCGGCCCGCTCGGTCAGCCGCCCGTTCCGCACAAAGCCCATCTTTTCCAGCCACGCTTGGAAGGGCGGGATGGCGGTCAGGCCGAACATCTCTCGCAGCGCCGCCGTCTCCCGAAAGCCTGTGGTCTGGTAGTTCAGCATCACGTCGTCCCCGTGGGGGATGCCCATAAAGTAGTTGCACCCCGCCCCGGTGAGCAGCACCGCCAGATCCTCAATATCATTCTGATCCGCCTTCATGTGGTTGGTATAACAGGCGTCGCACCCCATGGGTACGCCGGTGAGCTTGCCCATGAAGTGATCCTCCAGTCCGGCGCGGATGACCTGCTTGGCGTCGTAGAGATACTCCGGGCCGATAAAGCCCACCACCGTATTCACCAAAAAGGGCTTATACCGCTTGGCAAAGCCGTAGCACCTGGCCTCCATTACCACCTGATCCGCGCCGTAATGGGCTTCGGAGGACAGCTCGCTGCCCTGCCCGGTCTCAAAATACATCACATTCGGCCCTTCGGCGGTGCCGTCCCGCAGGGCCAGTGCCTCCGCCTCCTCCAGCGTCTTTCCCGTAAAGCCGAAGGCCTCGTTGCCTTTTTGACTTCCGGCAATGGACTGGAAGATCAGGTCGGTGGGTGCGCCCCGGCGTACCGCCTCCATCTGGGTGGTCACATGGGCCAGCACGCAGATCTGGGTGGGGATCTTCCACTTCTCCTTTACCTCGTAAAGCCGCTCCAGAACCCGCTTCACGCTCTCTACGCTGTCGTCCACCGGGTTGAGGCCCAGCACCGCGTCCCCCGCGCCGAAGGTCAATCCTTCCAGCAAAGAGGCAAGCACCCCGTCGGGGTTGTCGGTGGGGTGGTTGGGCTGCAGGCGGCAGGAGAGCGTTCCCGGCAGTCCGATGGTGGTGTTGCAGTGGGCGGTCACCGGCATTTTGCGCGCCGCGTAAATGAGGTCGAGGTTGCCCATGAGCTTGGCCACTGCCGCCACCATTTCGGAGGTCAGCCCTCTGGAAATGCGGCGGATCTCCCGGCTCTGGTGCTTTTCGTCCAGCAGCCATTCCCGCAGCTCACCCACCGTCCAGTTGCGGATCTCGCTGTATATTTTCTCGGTCACGTCGTCCTGAATGATACGGGTGACCTCGTCCTCCTCATAGGGCACTGCCGGGTTTTCCCGCAGGTCGCTGAGCAGCAGTTCAGACAGCACCACCTTGGCCGCCACCCGCTCCTCCGCGCTCTCGGCGGCAATCCCCGCAAGAGTATCCCCCGACTTTTCTTCGTTGGCCTTGGCCAGCACGTCCTTCACGTCCCGGAATTGATAGACCTTCCCAAACAGCTTGGTTTTGAGTATCAACGTACTCCCTCCTTTGTTTCAAACGCCAAAGTCTTGATCACCACCGGCAGCACCGTTCCCCTACAGGCCGGCGCCATCACGTCCATGTAGCTCCCTTGGGCGGCGTGAATGGCGTCCACGCACAGTATTTTTCCGCCGGGTATCTCTGCTGCCAGCCGTTGGCCAAGCGCCTTGGCCATGTCGGTCTCCACCGCCACCACCAGCGCCTCTCCCCTGTCCGTCAGCGGCTTTGCCCCCGCCGCGATCTCCCCGGCCAGCGCGCATAGCTCCTCATAGCTGGGGTTTTCCTTCCCCCGCAGGGAGAAACACACCGGGTCTGCGCTCCCTTCCTCTGAGAACAGGGCCAAACCCCGTGCAATGGCGTCGGACAGGCCGTCCATGCTGTCCAAACGCACCACCGGGAGATTTTTTAGCGGAAAGGACACCCCCTGATAGAAGATGGTAGAGCCGGAAAGCTCGGTGGCGTGACTTCCCGCACCCACCACCGTGGCCCGGATCGTCTCTCCCCCCTGAAGCAGTCTTGCGCCCTCCTCCTCAAACCGTCGTCGAATGGTTTTTCCAAGGATGGGACCCATGTCTCCGTAGGCAAAGTCGTCCGACCGGGGCGACCAGATACAGTCCGCCACTCCGCCGGAAAAAGAGAAGCAGGCGGGCTTGACGGTCAGCTCGGCGGTCTTATGGGTGATGAAGTGCTCCAACCACCGCCCCGGCGGCTTCAGCCCTCCCGCCTCCAGCAGAGCCTCCGCCATGGCGTCGGCCACATCTTGGAGCTTTTCTTTCGCCGCAGGCGACCCCACCGTCAGCTCCGGAAACCCTTGGCGCACCTTTTCCGATACATAAGCCACCACGCCGTTTTCCACCTTCACCAGCCGCCCGCCCACGTCCAGACAGCCTGTGGACAGGAGTTTCCCCCGGTCAAATAGGGCAAGGTTGGACGTGCCGCCGCCGATGTCGTAGTGGAGCAGACAGCACCGTTCCTGCTCCGAAAGCTTGTCCGCTCCCGCGCCCCGGGCTGCCAGCACCGACTCCAGATCAGGCCCGGCGGTGGCCACCACAAAGTCCCCCGCCAATCCCGCCAGAGCGTCCAACACCTCTCTGGCGTTTTCCTTCCGGGCGGTCTCCCCCGTGATGATGACCGCTCCGGTCTGGAGCATCTCCGGCTTCACCCCCGCAGCCTCGTACTCCCGCTCCACGATCTCCCGGATCTTTGCCCCGTCCAAGCGGGTGTCGGAGATCAAGGGGGTGAAGTAGACCGGCGAACGGTAGACCACTTCCTTGTCTACGATCTCCACCCGCGGCACGGCAAAGGCCCCCGCGCTGTTTTCCAGCCGCAGCTTGGAGAGGATGATCTGCGTGGTTGACGTACCCAGATCAATCCCAACTGACAAGAGTTCTCCCTTTACATCATTCAACCCACTACCTCCCGGACAATGTGTTCCAGCTCAAAATCTGTAAAGTCTTTTACATTGCCAGACATACAAAAATCCGATTGAGCATCCTTGGCCACGGTCTTGGCGTCCACCGTCCCATCTAACTTGTCCGGAAGCCCCAGACGGCGGCAAAGTCGAGTCAATGCGCTGGACAAGGCACGGGGATTGGGGCTGACCCCCATTGCTCCTGCCAAGGCAGCGTACTTTTTGGCGGTGGCAGGCTCTTTGGCGTTGGCTTCGATGACCTTGGGCAGAAGAAGTCCGTTCACCTTCCCGTGGGGCGCGTGAAGCCGCGCTCCCAACGTGTGGGCCAGCGCATGGCACACCCCAAGACCCGCCCGGTTAAAGGCCATTCCCGCCAAGGTGGAGCACATCAACAGCTCGCCCCGCGCCTCCAGATCTCCCTCCGCCGCCGCAGCAATGCGGCGGTAAGCGTGGATGGCCGCGTACTCTGCCAGCGCGTCGGTAAAGTGGTTTGCCCCCTTGGCCACATAAGCCTCTATTGCATGGGTCAGCACATCCAGCGCGGTGTAGGCGGTGATCTCCTTGGGCACGCC
>CAJUAS010000010.1 GCA_910584395.1 uncultured Oscillospiraceae bacterium
TGGTGGACGATACAGGACTTGAACCTGTGACCTCCCGCACGTCAAGCGGATGCTCATACCAGCTGAGCTAATCGTCCGAACAGCTATAACAGTATACCGCGTTTTGGACAGGCTGTCAAGTGCCAAAGCGGCAAATTTTCATTTTTCTTCTCCGCCGCCTTGCGCGGCGGCGGAAAATGTGCTAAAATACCCTTGTCCCATGCCCTTGTAGCTCAGTTGGATAGAGCGACCGCCTCCTAAGCGGTAGGCCGGAGGTTCGACTCCTCTCAAGGGTGCCAAAAGGCCACCGCCGTCTGCGGTGGCCTTCTCACAAAAAAGAAAGGATGTCTCTTGATGAAACGTCTCCTTGCCCTGAGCCTTGTGTTTGCCCTTTGCACGCTGTCTGCCAGCGCCGCCGTCTATTCCGACGTCTCCGCCAACGCTTGGTATGCCGTTGCGGTGGACGAGGTCTCCCACCGGGGGATCATGAAAGGCACTTCCGACCTCACCTTCTCCCCCAACGCCTCTATGAGCCGCGGGATGCTGGCCACTACACTCAACCGGCTGGCCGGAGAGCCCCACTCCACCGCCGGGCTGTTTTTTCAGGACATTGAGGCGGGCACTTGGTATATCGACTCGGTCATCTGGTGCGCGGAAAACAATTATATGGTAGGCACGGACTCCACCCACTTTTCCCCTGACCTGCCCCTCACCCGCGAACAACTGGCCACCGTCCTCTGGCGGTATGCGGGCAAGCCCCCCGCCTCCTCTTCCGTCACCGCCTCCTTCACCGACAACGCCTCGGTCAGCTACTGGGCGCGGGGCGGCGTGTCTTGGTGCGTCTACGCCGGGCTTTTGAACGGCAAGCCCAACAATCTGTTAGACCCTCAAGGCACAGTCACCCGCGCCGAGATGGCGCAGGTGCTCCTGAACTACTTTATCCAGTTCCGGTTGTAAGTTCTGATTCCTTGAAATGAAACGGGGCGGGGCGCATGACGCGTCCCGCCCCTGTTTGTTTCCAAATTGTCCGCGTTTAGTTGGACGCGGTGTCCATGTCCTGATCGTCGCCCCAGATCATGTTCTTGCGCAGCTGTGCGCCCACGATCTCCATCTGGTGCTTGGCAAGCTGGGCGCGCTTGGAGTTGAAGAAGGTGCGCCCATTCTTGTTCTCGGCGATCCACTTGCCGGCGAAGGTGCCGTCCTGAATGTCGGAGAGGACGGCGCGCATCCGAGCCTTGGTCTCCTCATGGGGGATGACCCGCGGGCCGGAGACGTACTCGCCGAACTCGGCGGTGTCCGAGATGGAGTAGTTCATCATGCCGATGCCGCCCTTGTTGATGAGATCCACGATGAGCTTCAGCTCATGGATGCACTCGAAATAGGCGTTCTCCGGCTCGTAGCCCGCTTCCACCAGCGTCTCAAAGCCACAGCGCATCAGATCCACCACGCCGCCGCACAGGACGGTCTGCTCCCCGAAGAGGTCGGTCTCGGTCTCGTCGTGGAAGGTGGTCTCCATCACACCGGCCCGGGCGCCGCCGATACCCGCAATGTAGGCCAAAGCCACCTGATAGGCCTTGCCTGTGGCGTCCTGCTCCACCGCCACCAAACAGGGCACGCCCTTCCCGGCAACATAGGTGGAGCGCACGGTGTGGCCGGGGCCTTTGGGCGCGGCCATGAACACGTCCACACCCTTGGGGGGCACGATCTGCTGATAGCGGATGTTGAAGCCGTGGGCAAAGGCCAGCGCGTTGCCCTCCTCCAGATTCGGCTCGATGTCCCGCTTATAGACCTCGGCCTGAACCTCGTCGTTGATGAGGATCATCACGATGTCGCCCCACTTGGCGGCGTCGGCCACGGTCTTGACCGCCAGCCCGGCCTTCTCCGCCTCCGCCCAGCGCTTCGAGCCCTGACGCAGGCCCACGCACACGTCGCAGCCGGAATCCTTCAGGTTCAGCGCGTGGGCGTGGCCCTGAGAGCCGTAGCCGATGATGGCGATCTTCTTGCCGTCCAGCACCTTCAGGTCACAGTCCTTCTCGTAATACATTTTTGCCATAATGAACCACTCCTTTATGATAATTACAAAATATTCTTACCGATGTTGAACTCGGTGGTCTCCTTGCGTTCGTCGCTGATGGTGTAAGCCCCCCGTTCCAGAGCCACCATACCGGTTCGCACCAGCTCCAGAATGCCGAAGGTCTCCAACAGCTTCTGCATGGCCTCCGCCTTGCTCTCGTCGCCGATGAGGGCGAGGGTCAGAGACTGCACCGACACGTCGATGATGGACGCGCGGAAGATGTTGGCGATCTGGATGACCTCGTTTCGCACGTCGGAGGTCTCCGCCTTGACCTTGAACATCACCAGTTCCCGGCGGATGGAGCGGTCGGGCTGCAGCTCCTGCACCGAATAGACGCAAAATTGCTTGCGAAGCTGATTCATGATTTGGGCGGTGGCGGCGTCGTCCCCCATGACCTCAATGGTGATGCGGGAGATCTGGGGATCGTCGGTTGCCCCCACGGCCAGCGACTCGATGTTATACCCCTTGCGGGAAAACAGCCGCGACACTTGGGACAGCACGCCCGCAGTGTTTTCTACCAGCACCGAAAGGGTGCGGCGTGTGACCTGTTCCTTCATGCTCTCCCCTCCTTTAATCCAGCAGGAAGCTGGTGGCTTCCGCGCCGCCGGGCACCATGGGGTGAACCATGGCATCCTTGTGGATGGTGCACTCGATGAGATAGGGCTTTCCGCTGTCCACCGCTTTTTGGAGCTGCGCGCGGAACTCCTCCTGATTGGCGGCGCGGCCTCCGGCGATGCCGTAGGCCTCCGCCAGCTTCACAAAGTCCGGCCCGCGCTCCAGATCGGTCTGGGAATAGCGCTTGCCGTAGATTAGGCTCTGCCACTGGCGCACCATGCCCAGCGTGTGGTTGTTGAAGATGACCGTGATGACCGGGATCTGATAATGCTCCACGGTGGCCAGCTCGTTGCAGTTCATGCGGAACGACCCGTCCCCCGTGCAGTGTACCACCACCTGATCGGGGTTGCCCACCTTCGCGCCGATGGCCGCGCCCAAGCCGAAGCCCATCGTGCCGAAACCGCCGGAGGTGATAAACTGTCCGGGGCGGGAGAAGTGGTAATACTGCGCCGACCACATCTGATGCTGGCCCACGTCGGTGGCCACGATGGCCTGTCCGCCGGTCACCTCCTGAATGGTCTCCAGCACCTCATGGGGATGGAGGATGTCGTCTTTTTTCAGGGGAACTTCCTTGTGGGAGAACACCCATTCCCGCCACTGGGGGAATTCCCGCCGCTTCATGCCCTTGTTCAGCAGCTCCAGCACCCGGCAGGCGTCGCCGATGATGTGGTGGTCGGTTTTGACGTTCTTGTCGATCTCCGCGCGGTCAATGTCGATATGTACCACCTTGGCCTTTTGGGCAAAGGTCGCGGGATCGGTAGCCACCCGGTCGGAGAAGCGGCAGCCGACGGCAATGAGCAGGTCGCACTCGCTGGCGGCGTAGTTGGAGGCGTGAGAGCCGTGCATCCCGATCATGCCGGTAAACAGCGGGTGGTCTCCCGGCAGGGCGCCGCCGCCCATGATGGTGGAGGCCACCGGCGCGTCCAACGCCTCCACAAACTTACGAAATTCCGGCACTGCGCCCTTAGAGCGGATCACGCCGCCCCCCACCAGCACCAGCGGACGCTCCGCTTCGCCGATCATGCTCAAAAGCGTGTCCACGTCCCGGCGGTCAGGCTCAGGGATCTTCAAATCGTAGCTGGAGCGGTGGAGAAGGCGGGCCAGCCGTCCGTGCTGGGCGTGCTGCTCCAAGGGGAGCGGCTCAAACTCGCACTCGTCGGAGGTCACGTTCTTCACAATGTCGATCAGCACCGGGCCGGGCCGGCCGGAACGGGCAATGGCAAAGGCCTCCCGGATGATGTCTGCCAGATCCTCCACGTTGCGAACCAGATAGTTGCACTTGGTGATGGGCATGGTGATGCCGGTGATGTCCACCTCCTGAAAGGAGTCCTTTCCGATCAGGTTTTCCGTGACGTTGCAGGTAATGAACACCACCGGGGAGGAATCATAATAGGCCGTTGCGATCCCGGTGGTCAGGTTGGTCGCACCCGGGCCGCTGGTGGCAAAGCACACCCCCACCTTCCCGGTCGAACGGGCATAGCCGTCGGCGGCGTGGGACGCCCCCTGCTCATGGGAAGTCAGGATGTGGCGGATCTTTTTGCCATAGCCGGACAGCTCCAACTCGTCGTATACATTCAGGATCGTTCCGCCGGGATAGCCAAACACGGTATCTACGCCCTGCTCCAGCAGACACTCCATGACGATCCTTGCCCCTCGCATTTTCATGCCGTATCCTCCTCTTGTCTTGCGTATGCGGATAAAAGCCCAGTATTGGTTTACTATATCGCGTTCCCGCCCATTTGTCAACATTCCGGCCTCTCTCTGATTTCGTCATTTTTTTCACGATCGCTATAGACATTTCTTTGAAAAACGTGTATCATAAATCCAACGTGTTTCCTTATAAAATGATATTTGGAAACTGTGAGAGGTGAAAGCTATGAACCATCGTTTCTTCGGCGGCGTTCATCCAAAGGGCCACAAGGAATACACCCAAGCCCTCGCCGTCACTCCCCTGCCCCAGCCGCCCGGGCTGGTCGTTCTGCCCATGTCCCAGCATGTCGGCCCTCCCTGTGCGCCCACGGTCTCCGTTGGCGACAGCGTCAAGGTCGGCCAGACCGTCGGCGAGCCGACCGGACTTGGCGCGCCCATCCACTCCTCCGTCTCCGGTAAGGTCGTGGCCGTAGAGCCACGCCCCCACGCCGGGGGCACTCCCGTAATGTCCGTGGTGGTGGAAAACGACGGGGAGAACACCCCCGCCGATCCCATTCCCCGTCCCGCCCCCCCGGAGCAGCTCACGCCGGAGCAGGTCATCGACATCGTCCGCGCCGCAGGGATCACCGGCATGGGCGGCGCAGGCTTCCCCACCCATGTGAAGCTCTCCTCCGCGCTGGGCAAGGTGGATACCGTCATCCTCAACGGCGCAGAGTGCGAGCCTTACCTTACCGCAGACCACCGGCTGATGCTGGAGCAGCCGGAAAAGGTCATCGAGGGCGGCCGCGTCCTGATGCGCGCCCTCGGCCTCGAAAAGCTCGTCATCGGTGTGGAGGCCAACAAGCTGGACGCGGTGGAAGCCCTGAAGGCAAAAGCCCCCGCCGATGTGGAGGTTCGTCCCCTGCGGGTGCGCTATCCCCAAGGGGCGGAAAAGCAGCTCATCCAGAACATCACCGGGCGGCAAGTCCCCCCCGGCGGCCTTCCCGCCAACGTGGGCTGCGCGGTGTTCAACGTCGCCACCGCCGCCGCCGTTTATGACGCGGTGTTTGACGGCAAGCCCCTCACCCACCGTATCGTCACCGTCACCGGCAAGGGCGTTGTCCACCCGGCAAACTTTTTCGTTCCGCTGGGCACGCCCATGGAATATCTGGTGGAAGCCGCCGGCGGCCTGAAGGGCAATCCCGGCCGCGTCCTCTGCGGCGGCCCGATGATGGGCATCGCCCAGTACGACCTCACCGCTTCCATTATTAAAGGGAACAACGGCCTTCTGGTCATGTCCACCCGGGAATACTCCCCCACCCCCAAGGGAGTCCTCACCTGCATCCACTGCGGGCGGTGCGTCTCCGCCTGTCCCATGCACTTAGTCCCTCTGTCCTTCAACCAGCGGTTCTCCGCCGGGCGCTTTGACGAGTTGGAGGGGCTTCGGATCATGGACTGCATCGAGTGCGGCTCCTGCGCGTATAGCTGCCCGGCCCATATCCCGCTGGTTCAGGCCATCCGGGCGGGCAAAAACGAAGTCCGCAAGCTCCAAGCTGCCGCGAAGGAACGGGCCGCCGCTGCGGCCGCGCAGGAAGCTGAAAAGGAGGCGACAGCCAAATGAGCAACGAGTTAGAGACAAAACGCCGCTTTTCCGTGGCCTCTTCCCCCCACATTTCTTCCTCTGATTCCACCCCCAACCTGATGCTGGATGTCATCATCGCCCTGCTCCCCGCTTGGCTGGTGGCCATCTACTTCTTCGGCTTCCGGGTGGTGACGCTGACGGCGGTGACCATCGCCGCCGCCGTGGGAGCAGAATACCTCTACCGCCGCCTAACCCGCCAACACCAGACAGTTGGCGACCTCTCCGCCGCCGTCACCGGACTGCTGCTGGCCATGTGTCTGCCTGTGGAGACTCCTTACTGGGTCGCCGTCATCGGCAGCGTGTTTGCCATCGTGGTGGTCAAGCAGCTTTTTGGCGGGCTGGGAAAGAACTTTATGAACCCCGCTCTGGCGGGCCGGGTCTTTCTTTTCTCCTTCACCGCCTTTATCAACAAATACGCCGCGCCGGGGCGCACCTTCTGGGCGCCTATCTTCGGTTCTGCCGCCGGAAAGCCCGACGTGGTCTCCGCCGCCACCCCCATGTCCTACCTCCATCAGGGTCTCCTGCCCGAAGGGGTCAGCCTCCGTCAGCTCTTGGTTGGACAGCAGGCAGGCTGTCTGGGCGAGGTGGCCTCCCTCATGCTCATTTTGGGCGGGGTGTATCTGGTGCTGCGCAAGGTCATCTCCCCCCGTATTCCCCTCTGCTACTTAGGCACTGTGGCCGTCCTCACCTTCCTGTTTCCCATGGGTGGCATCCCCAGAACGGACTGGATGCTCTACAACCTGCTCTCCGGCGGACTGATGCTGGGGGCGATCTTTATGGCCACCGACTATGTCACCTCCCCTGTCACCCCCACCGGCCGCACGGTGTACGCCGTCGGCTGCGGCGCGCTGACCGTGTTCCTGCGTTACTTCGGCTCGTATCCCGAGGGGGTGTCCTTCGCCATTCTGGTGATGAATACGTTGGTGTGGTCGCTGGATAAGGCGTTCCCGCCCCACCGTTTCGGCACGCCTTGGTTCAAGAAGAAGGAAAAGAAGGAGGCGAGCAAATGATGGACGAGCAAGTCAAAGAGGCCCAGCAGACCGAAACGCAAGCCCCGAAGAAGCTGAATCCTCAGGTTCTCTACTATGTCCGCATCATCGGCACGCTCTTTGTGATCACCGCCATCGTGGCCGTGCTTCTCTCCTTGGTGAATCTGCTCACCAAGCCCACCATCGACGCGCTGGCCGAGGAGAAGCGTCTGGCCGCGCTGGCCGAGGTGATGCCCGACGCCCAGTATGAGGCCGTCACCCAGCTTCCCACGGATGTGGACGGGCTCATCGCCATGACCCGCGCCACCCAGAACGGCTCTGCCAAGGGCTACTGCGTTCAGGTGAGCACCAACGGCTTCGGCGGTGCGCTGGAGCTGATGGTGGGGGTGGATGAAAACGGCGCGATCACCGGCGTTTCCATCCTCAGCCACTCCGAGACCCTGAACACCAACCGCCACGGCTGGCTGGTGAGCCAGTATCCCGGCCACGCCGGCGAAGTGCTGGTCTCCAAGTCTCAGGCCGACGCCACCCATATCCAAGCGATCTCCGGCGCGACCGTCACCTCCAACGCCGTCACCAAAGGCGTCAACAACGCTCTGAAGGCGGTAGAGTCCTACACGAAAGGAGGGCTGGGCTAATGGATAAAACCCGTATGAAAGAGATCGTCCTCAACGGTCTGATCCTTCAAAACCCCATTTTGGTACTGTTTTTAGGGATGTGTTCCACCTTGGCGGTGTCCACCTCCCTGACCAATGCGCTGGGCATGGGCCTGTCCACCACCATGGTGCTGATCTGCTCCAACGTGGTCATCTCCCTGCTTCGGAAGGCCATTCCCAAGGAAGTCCGCATTGCCTGCTATGTGGTCATCATTGCGGGCTTCGTCACCATCGTGGAGCTGTGCCTTAAGGCCTACCTCCCTGCCCTGTCCGAATCTCTGGGGCTTTTTATCCCCCTGATCGTGGTCAACTGCATCATTCTGGGCCGGGCCGAAGCCTTTGCCTCCAAAGAGACGCCCGGCTACGCCGCTCTGGACGGTCTCTCCATGGGCCTCGGCTTTACCGGCGCGCTGTGCATCATGGGCTTCATCCGGGAGCTTCTGGGCAGCGGCTCGATCCTCGGCCATGAGATCCTCCCGGTGAAGGTCATGCTCCTTGCCGCTCCCTGCGGCGGCTTTTTGGTGCTGGGCAGTCTGGTGGCGCTGGTGCAATATTTACGCGCCCGCCCGCCGAAGGAAACCCCCAAGGCTGAGCCGGAAGCGGTCAAAGAAGAAGTCGCTGTGAAAGGAGGGGACGCACAATGAGCTTGACTGAGCTTGTCTCTCTTGCGCTGGCCGCCATTTTGGCGGAGAACTTCGTGCTGGTGAAGTTCTTGGGCATCTGTCCCTTCCTCGGCGTCTCCAAAAAGACGGACACTGCCATCGGCATGGGCCTTGCCGTGGTGTTCGTCATGGGCCTTTCCTCCATGGTGACTTGGCTGGTCAACGAGTTCCTGCTCATTCCTCTGGAGCTGGAGTATATGCAGACGGTGGCCTTCATTCTGGTCATTGCCGCGCTGGTGCAGTTCGTGGAGCTTTTCCTGAAGAAGTTTGTCCCCTCCCTGTATACCGCGCTGGGCATCTATCTCCCTCTTATCACCACCAACTGCGCGGTTTTGGGCGCAGCGCTGCTCAACGTCCAGAATGAGCGGAGCTTTCTGGCCTCCACCGCCTTCGGCGTGTTCTCCGGTCTGGGCTTCACGCTGGCGATCGTCCTCTTTGCCAGCGTCCGGGAGCGGCTGGAATACGCCAAGTTCCCCAAGTGCTTTCAGGGCTTCCCTCAGGCTCTTATCACCGCCGGATTGATCGCCATGGCCTTCATGGGCTTTTCCGGGCTTCAGGTGGTTTGGTGATCTTATCCCAAGAAAGGTTGTGTGACCATGCTTAATATCGTATACGCCTTTGCGGTTCTGGCCGGGCTGGGCGTTTTGTTCGGCGGGGTGCTGGCTGTGGCGGGCAAGGTGTTTGCCGTGGAGGAAGACCCCCGTTTAGAGCCTCTTACCGAGGCTCTCCCCGGCGCAAATTGCGGCGGGTGCGGCTTCTCCGGCTGCTCCGCTTACGCCACCGCCGTTTTGGAGGGCAAGGCCGCTCCCGGCGGCTGTCCTGTGGGCGGCGAGGCAGCCGCCAAGGCCATGGCGGAGATCATGGGCGTCAAGATGGACGTGCAGGCCCGCAAGGTGGCCCTCGTCCACTGCACCGGCCACGGCCACGTGCATCAGAATTATGATTACGACGGCATCTCCGACTGCCTTGCCGCCTCCCGCCTCCCCGGCGGCGGCCCTCTGGCCTGCCCCGATGGCTGTCTGGGCTTTGGCTCGTGCGTCAAGGCCTGTCCCTTTGACGCCATCCACATCGACCCGGAAAACCATGTGGCCGTGGTAGACCCGGACAAGTGCAAGGCCTGCGGCAAATGTATTGCCACCTGTCCCCGGGGGATCATCTCCCTTGTGCCCGCCGACCCCCACGTCTCCATCCTCTGCTCCAGCAAGCGCAAGGGCGTTTTCGTGCGTCAGGTGTGCGACATCGGCTGTCTGGGCTGCGGCATCTGCGAAAAGACCTGCCCCGAAGGTGCGATCACCGTGGAGCAGTTCTTGGCCAAGATCGACTATAACAAGTGTACCAACTGCGAGCTGTGCGAGGAGAAGTGCCCCCGCCATCTGATCCGCTGAGGGAGGCTTTCCAACCATGCACAACGAGCTGACCTCCAAGGATCTGGAGCTGATGCGTCAGGAGCTGGATCACCGCCGTATCGTTCTGCGTCCCCAGCTTTTAGAGGCGGTGAAGGTGGCCCGGGGCTTTGGCGACCTCAGCGAAAACTTTGAGTACAAGGCCGCCAAGCAGGAGAAAAACCGCAACGAGGGCCGTATCCGCTTTTTGGAGAACATGATCAAAACCGCTGTCGTGGTGGACGACACTGCGCCCCCCGACGCCGCCGGGCTGTTCGATCTCATCACCGTCTACCTCCCCGAGGACGACGCGGAGGAGACCTTCCGGGTGGTCACCACCGTCCGGCAGGATGCCCTTCACGGCCTCATCAGCAAGGAATCCCCAGTGGGCAAGGCCCTGCTGGGAAGCAAGGTGGGGGACACCGTCCACATTCAAGTGGACGCCAACTACGGCTATGACATGGTAGTGCGCGCTATCGAAAAGGGCGGCGACGACGGTTCTGTCCCCCTGAATAAGTATTAAACGCGAAAAGCACGGCCCTTCGGAGGTTTCCGAAGGGCCGCTTTTTTAGCTGTTCCAGTCTGCGGGATAGGTGACGTACACATACCGGGCCAGATCGGGAGAGGAAAAGGAGATGCTCGATCCCTTGGGGATATAAAAAATGTCCCCCGCTCGCCCGGTGTAAGTCCGCTCCCCCGCCTTGATCTCCAGCGTCCCGGAGAGGACGACGTCAAACTCGTCATAGCTCAGCGTCCACGGGAAGGAGGTCTTTTCCACCTCCATTACCCCCGCGGCAATGCGGGGCGCTTCCGCTAAAGTGGTCACGTCCTTTACCCGCACGTTGTTTCTTCCCTCGAAAGGCTCGCACCGCACCGTTTCGGAATGCACCAGCAGTACCCCGGAGGGGTCCACCTCCTTGCGGAAGCCGTTGCCCGTCCCCAGCTCCCGCAGCACCTGCTCAATCACCGAGCGAAGCTGTTCCTGCGTCAGTTCCATCAGTTCTTCCCTCCCCGCTTACTGTCCTGAATTTTCGAAAGGAGCTTGGGGGACAGCCAACTGCACAAGATGAGCGCCGTGACCCCGGCCACCACCTTGCCGATGATCATGGGGAAGATCATCTGCTGGTTGACCCCCGCCACAAAGCCCAAGTGGTCGCCAAACACAAAGGACGCCCCCACGGCGAAGGCCACATTGAGGAGCTTCCCCTTCTCGTTCATCTCCCCAAAAATATTGAACATGGCGATGTTGTTGGCCAGTGTCGCCACCAGCCCCGCTGAGCCGCTCTCGTTCATGCCCAGCGCCTTGCCCAGCTTGCCCAGCGCCTTGCCGAAGGTCTTGGTGATCCACTTCACCATGGGGAACGCGCCGATGAGCACCACGGCGATCTGTCCGCACACCAGCAGTCCTTCCTCCAGCGGCACAAGACCGCCCTCGCTCTCCGCCTCCACCATCAAATAAAAGAGGGGAAAGCGGATGCCCGTCTGATACTGAAACACCGCGATGGCGGTGAACACCGTGATGACGGCGGTGACCCCCGCGCCAAAGTGATTGAACCCCGCGATCATTTTCGCCGGAGCAAACCATAGTCCCAACACGATGACGGCGGCGATGAGGATGACCGGGATCAGGTTGCGGAAAATGGCCAGAATGTCCATGGGATAAGAGGTCATCGCCATGGCAAGCCCCCCGGCGATACAGCCGATGGGGATGGTAATGAGGCCCGCCAGCGTGCCCGCCCCCAGATAGGCCCTGTCCTCCGGCTTGATGATGGAAAGGGCCACCGGGATGGTAAACACCAGCGTCGCCCCCATCATCGTGCCCAAAATCAGCCCGGAAAAGTTGGCCGCCGCCTCCGTTTGGGCAAGCTGCTGGGCCAAGGGGTAGCCCCCCATGTCACAGGCCAGCAGCGTCCCGGCAAACATCGCCCCGTCCGCGCCCAACAGGCGGTAAAGGGGCACGATGATTGGCTCCAGCACCGCCGCCAGCACCGGCGCGGCGGCCACCACCCCCGCCATGGCAATGGCCAGAGGGCCCATGGCGCGAAAGCCCTCGTCAAACTCCTGCCCGTAGCCCAGCTTGTTCCCCCGCAGTTTGTCCACCGCGCCCACGATCATAAAGATCATCATAATCAGGATGATGACCGAGTTGATGGAGATGCCGGAGATCCAGTCACGGACGCTGGCGGTAAATACCTCCACATCGCTCACCTTCTCCCAAAGCTCCGAAAACATAGCGCTGCTCCTTCCCTTCTGTTGCGTCTAAGTTAGTGTGGGCGCTCTAAGAAAAATTATTCCAGATATGGTTTTTTCCAAAAAACTGTGCTAAAATGGTAAATACATTTCACCCCCAAGGAGGTCATCTTATGGCAATGACCATGACCCAAAAAATTTTGGCCCGTGCCGCCGGACTTCCCAGCGTCCAAGAGGGCCAGCTCATTGAGGGCAAGCTGGATCTGGTGCTGGGCAACGACATCACCACCCCGGTTGCCATCACCGAGTTTGACAAGGCGGGGCTGACCCAGATCTTTGACAAGGACAAGATCGCCATCGTTCTGGATCACTACACCCCCTGCAAGGACATTCAGGCCGCGCGGCTGTGCGCCAAGGCCCGGGACTTTGCCAAGCGGTTCTCCATCACCAACTTCTTTGACGTGGGTCAGGTGGGTGTGGAGCACGCCCTCATCCCGGAAAAGGGTCTGGCCGCCCCCGGCGAGGTCATCGTGGGCGCGGACTCCCACACCTGTACTTACGGCGCGCTGGGCGCGTTCTCCACCGGTATCGGCTCTACTGACATGGCCGCAGGCATGGCCACCGGACGGCTGTGGTTCAAAGTCCCGCCCGCCATCAAGGTGGAGCTGACCGGCCAGCTTCCCCCCTGCGTCTCCGGCAAGGACGTGATCCTCCACCTCATCGGCAGGATCGGGGTGGACGGCGCGCTTTACCAATCGCTGGAGTTCACGGGCAGCGGCGTCTCCTCTCTGGAGATGGACGACCGCTTCACCATCTGCAACATGGCCATTGAAGCCGGGGCGAAGAACGGCATTTTCCCGGTGGACGACAAGACGCTGGCCTACCTTGAGGCCCACTGCACCCGCCCCTACACCCCCGTGGAGGCCGACGCCGACGCGGCTTACGCCCGCACTGTTACCATTGACCTCTCCGCCTTAGAGCCTACCGTCTCTCTCCCCCACCTGCCCTCCAACACCAAGACGGTCTCGGAGGTGGCGGGCACTCCCATCCAGCAGGTGGTCATCGGCTCATGCACCAACGGGCGCATCAAGGATCTGCGGGAGGCCGCCGCGATCCTCAAGGGCAAGACCGTCGCTCCCGGCGTGCGCTGCATCGTCATCCCCGCCACCCAAGCCATCGTCAAGCAGGCGTTGGCCGAGGGTTTGGTGGATATCTTCCTTGACGCGGGCTGCGCCTTCTCCACCCCCACCTGCGGCCCTTGTCTGGGCGGTCATATGGGGGTGCTCTCTGACGGTGAGCGGTGTGTCTCCACCACCAACCGCAACTTTGTAGGCCGCATGGGACCGGTGGACTCGGAGATCATCCTCGCCTCCCCCGCCGTGGCTGCGGCCAGCGCGGTCAAGGGCTGCGTAGCCGACCCCAGAACGCTGTAAGGAGGGACTTTCCATGAAAATCTATAAGTACGGCGACAATGTAGACACCGACGTGATCATCCCCGCCCGCCATTTGAACGACCCCTCTCCCGCCGCCCTTGCCAGCCATTGCATGGAGGACATTGACGCGGACTTCGCCAAAACCGTCCAGCCCGGCGACATCGTGGTGGCCGGGAAAAACTTCGGCTGCGGCTCTTCCCGGGAGCACGCCCCTCTGGCCCTCAAGTCCAGCGGCGTCAAGTGCGTCATTGCCCCCTCCTTTGCCCGCATCTTCTACCGCAACGCCATCAACATCGGCTTCCCCATCGTGGAGTGCGCCGAGGCCGCCGAGGCCATCCAGCCCGGCGACGAGGTGACGGTGGACTTTGCCACCGGGGTCATCACCGACGTCACCCAGAATCAGACTTGGCAGGCCGCCCCCTTCCCCGCCTTCATCGACGGCATCATTCAAAGCGGCGGCTTGCTGGCTTCCCTGAAAGCCCGGGGCGTGGCCCGCTGAAAGGAGATCATTATGCCTACCGGCAAGGAATATATGGATTTCATTTTGGAGCAGTGTCCGGAGGGGGTGTCCTGCCGGGCCATGATGGGGGAATACGTCCTCTACTACCGGGATAAGGTGGCGGGCGGCGTCTATGACGAGCGTTTGCTGGTCAAGCCGGTAGAGGCGGCGGTGTCCATGACCCCCGATCCCCGTTTCGAGATCCCCTACCCCGGCGCAAAGGAGCTGCTGGCGGTGGACAACGTGGACGACCGGGACTTTTTGGCCGCCCTCTTCCCCGCCATGTACGACCAGCTTCCCGCCCCGAAACCTAAAAAGAAAAAGGCGTAAGCCTGCCGCAAAGGAGTGCTTTCTATGAATTACAAAATTGCTCTCATCAAGGGCGACGGCATCGGCCCGGAGGTGGTGGGCGAGGCCGTGAACGTCCTCAACACCGTGGGCCAAAAATTTGGTCACACCTTTACCTACACCGACGTGCTCATGGGCGGCTGCGCCACCGACGCGGTGGGGGTCAGCTATCCCGACGGCACGGCCGAACAATGCAGGGAATGTGACGCGGTGCTTCTGGGCGCGGTGGGCGGCCCGAAGTGGGGCGCGGACAAGCCCGCCGAGCAGCGGCCCGAGACCGCCCTCCTCGCCATTCGCAAGGATCTCGGCCTCTACGCCAACCTTCGCCCCGCCGTCCTTCGTCCCGCTTTGAAGGACGCCTGCCCTCTCCGGGCCGAGACCGCCGACAAGGGCATCGACCTGATGCTGGTGCGGGAGCTGACGGGGGGCATCTACTTCGGGCAGCGGGAACGGTACGACACCCCCGACCGGGGCGTGGAGTGCGCCGACCGCATGGCGTACAGCGAGCTGGAGATCGAGCGCATCGGCCGCCGGGCCTTTGAGCTGGCCCGTCTGCGCCGGAAAAAGGTCTCCAGCGTGGATAAGGCCAACGTGTTGGAGACCTCCCGCCTGTGGCGGTCGGTGATGCACCGCCTATCGGCGGAATACCCCGACGTGGCCTACGAGGACGTGCTGGTGGACAACTGCGCCATGCAGATCGTCCGCGACCCCGGCCAGTTCGACGTGATGGTCACAGAGAATATGTTCGGCGACATCCTCTCCGACGAGGCCAGCATGGTCACCGGCTCTATCGGCCTCCTCCCCTCCGCCTCCATGGGGGATTCCGCCCCCGCCCTCTATGAGCCCATCCACGGCTCCGCCCCCGACATCGCCGGACAGGACAAGGCCAACCCCATCGCCACCATCCTCTCCGCGGCCATGATGCTGCGCTACTCTTTCCACCTCCCCGCCGAGGCGGACGCGGTGGAGCGGGCGGTGGATGCCGTTTTGGCGGCGGGCTGGCGCACTGCCGACACCGCCGAGCCGGGGGTCACCCCCATCGGCACAAGGAAGATGGGCGAGCTGATCTGCGCGGCCATCTGACAGACGAAGCAACAGTTCTTCTCATCCGGCGTTCCGAGGGATTCGGAACGCCGGAATTTTTTATTTCCGCCCCCCCTTGACATATATCGAATATTGATATATAATCGCTATAACGATATTCGATATGGAGGTGGCATTATGGCGCGAAAAAAGTTAGAGACCCTGACCGAGCAGATGTACTATGTCCTTCTCTCTCTGCTGGAAGAGCCGCGGCACGGCTACGGCATCATGCAGTACGTCTCCCGCCTGACGCAGGGGCGGGTGGACATCGGCGCGGGAACGCTGTACGCCCTGCTGGAGCGGTTTGAGCGGGAGGGCCTGATCACCCTCCTTGAGCATCAGGAGGGGCGCAAGTATTACACCATTTCCCAGAAGGGGCGGGAGGTTCTGGCCGCAGAACACACCCGCCTGCGCCGTCTGGTGGCGGACGGCGATTTGCTTTTGGGGAAGGAGGAGTGACCATGAAGTACAAATTTGGCTTCTTCCCCTACACTCCGTTGGATTACAAGGCCGCGCAGGACTATTTGGATCACAAGGCGGCGCAGGGCTGGGTGCTGCGGCGTCTTCTGCTGGGCTATTTCGCCCAGTTTGAGCCGGCCCAAGGCCGGCGGCATTTTGTGGATGTCTGCTCCTATGCCAGCTTCGGCGCGAACTATGACTATATCCAACTCTGCTCCGACGCAGGCTGGGAGCTGATCCCACCCACCGACCTCCACTACATGGTGATCTTCCGTTCCAAGCCGGGCGTAGACCCCCAGCCCATCCAAAGCGACCCGGCCTTTGAGTGGAAGGAATTTTTCCGCAAGCAGGTGCTTCAACGGCTTATCTTCGCCGGGCTTTACTTCCTGCTTTTTTGGCTGCCGGAGCTGGTCATCGGCAACTTTTACAGCTGGGCCGAGTTTGCCGCCCTCCCCGGTTTCCCTCTGCTCATGCTGGGAATGATTTTGACCGCTACCGTCTGCCCGTGGCAGCTCTTCCACATCATCTCCTATCTTTTGCAATGCCGCAGGCTGGGAAAAATGGCGCCTCAGCGGTGGCGGCCGAACTATCTCCGCAGCACTTTCAATTTTTGCTTTGCCCTTGTCCTGACGATCCTCTGGTGCGCCGCCATGATCGGCGCGTTCTCTCTTCTCTGACCCGCCCGCGAAAAACGGCGGCCTCCCCCGGGAGACCGCCGTTTTCTTATAGATAGCTTCTCATTTCCACCGTCAGCCGTTCTTCCAGCTTGATGAGGTCTTTTGCCACGTTCTTGCTGTCCTCGTCGGCGGCCTTGTACTGGTTGAGGTACTTCCGCAGGGATTTGACCCCCATGTTGCACCCGTCGGTGATGAGATCGGCCACGGTTGCGTCGCCGTCGTCCATGGCCAGCTTGGCGTTGGTCTTGAGCCAACCCACCCCCTTGACCATGGGGTTCAGTTCCTTGCCCTCGTCGTGATAGCGGTCTAACAAGGCTTGCAGACGGCGATCCAACGCCTCATGCTCGGTCTTGCTCTCCGCAAGGCAGTGGCGCAGCTCGTCGGTCTTGGCGTGGGGCAAGACCTGCTCAATGGCGTCTACGCCCATCTTGACCCCCGCATCGCACTCCCGCAAAAGGCGGATGGTGTCCTGTTCGATCATGGTATTCCCTCCTTTGGCCGTAGTTTGCGCCAAAGAAGAAAAATCATGCGGTTACTCCCCTTACACGCCCAGCGCGGCGCGCCACTCCGCCTCCCGGAAGCCCACCAGCACGAAGCCGTCTCCCACCAGAATGGGCCGCTTCACCAGCATTCCGTCCGAGGCCAGCAGCGCGAGCTGCTCGGCCTCGCTCATGGCGGGCAGCTTGTCCTTCAGCGCCAGCTCCTTGTACTTCAGCCCGCTGGTGTTGAAAAACCGCCGCAGGGGCAGGCCGCTTTCCCCCCACCACGCCTTCAGCTCCGCCGCCGTGGGCGGCTGCTCCTTGATATGCCGGGCAGTAAAATCAACGCCCTGCTCCTCCAGCCACCGCCGCGCCTTCTGGCAGGTGGTGCACTTGGGGTATTCGACAAACAGCATAGTCAGTCCTCCTTCAACGCAATATTTTTGATAGAGCAAGCCCCCTGCAAACAGGATGTTGCAGAGGGCTTTTGGCGCAGCGGGTGGGATTCGAACCCACGTCCCTCAAGGGGCATCATGATTTCGAGTCATGTCCGTTATGACCACTTCGATACCGCTGCATATTCAATGACTGCCTTGCTATCATAGCCTATCCGGCCCATTTTGTCAACCTCGCGCCAAAAAAACGCCGCAAGCTCACGCTTGCGGCAAAGGGGACGCTTTCATCTCTCTGGTTCTATTTTACTCCTCTCGACAGCCTTCGTCAAGAGCTTATTTTTCGGAAATGATTTCCTTCTCAAAGGCCAAACGCCGGGGGTCGTGGCCCTCTGGGGAAGAGACCAGCACGTTCCCCCGGTATTCGTAGCCGCTGCGCCGCAGAAGGGCCTGCATGGCCCTGTTTTTGCGGTGGGTGTCCACCCGCATCCAGCCAAGCCCCGCACCCCGGGCCAGCTTCTCCCCCTCCGCCAGCATGGCGTCGGACACGCCAAGGCCCAAAAACTCCTCTGCTACGGCGCAGCGGTGGATGACCCCATACGGCCCGACCCCGTGCCATTTCCCGTCGGTGAGCGCGTCATAGCATGGCTCAGGCCGGTCGGACAGCACAAAGAAGGCGGCGCATTTCCCCTCGTAGGTGAGGACGTAGCCGTCCCCGCGGACAATGTCCGCTGCGATGGTCTCCCGGTCGGGATAGCCCCCCTGCCACTGGTCGATCTTCGCCTTACCCAGACGCTTCACCGCCTGTGCGATGATCTCCATGACTGTGGGCAAGTCCTCTTCCGCCGCCCGGCGGCACACCAGCGGCTGGGTAAGCTGCGCCATGCGCTCCTCCCTCTCGATCTGGGCAAAAGCCTCCTCGTCCAGCTTCCCTTGGGGCTGATAGGCCGCGAACAGATCGGGCCGGCGGGCCTTGGTTCGCAGGAGCGCCTCTTTGCGCCGCCACTTCTCCACCGCCTTATGGTCGCCGGTGAGCAGTTCTTCGGGCACGCGCATCCCCTGCCACACCTCCGGGCGGGAATACTGGGGATACTCCAGCAGACCGCTGAAATGGCTCTCGTCCTCGTAGCACTCCGGGTCGGGCAGCACGCCGGGGATCATGCGGCACACCGCGTCGGTCACCGCCATGGCAGGGATCTCTCCCCCGGTGAGCACGAAGTCGCCCAAGGACAATTCCTCGTCCACATAGGCGTCGATAAACCGCTGGTCTACCCCCTCGTAGTGCCCGCAGACCAGCACCAGATGGTCGTAGTCCCGGGCCAGCCGCACCGCTTCCTTCTGGGTAAAGGTCTTGCCGCAGGGGGAGAGATAAATGGTGTGGGGCTTCTTGCTGCCGGATACCTCACAGATATGCTTCCAGCACTGATAGAGGGGGTCGGCCTGCATCACCGCCCCCCGCCCCCCGCCATAAGGATAGTCGTCCACCTGCTTCTGCTTATTCAGGGTATAATCCCGGATCTGGTGGGTTTCGATCTTGATGTACCCCCGCTCCTGCGCCCGGCCCAGAATGGACTCGCTCAAAACATCCCCCACGGTGAGGTCAAAGAGGGTCATAATGTCGATGCGGTACACGCCCCTCACATCCCTTCAATGAGCGCGGCCACCATCTCGCCGCCCTCGATATCCACCTTCTTGATAAACTCCGGCACAGCGGGGATCAGCTTCTCCCCCGTGGGGGTATCAATGACGTACACCCGCTGGGCGGAGGGGGTGAGGACCTCCTTCACCGTGCCGATGACGCTCCCCTGCTCGTCCTTCACCGTCAGGCCGATGAGGTCGGCAAGAAAAAACGTGCCCCGGGGCAGCTTGGCGTCCTTCCGTGCAATGGACACCCGCTTGCCCTTCAGCTTCATGGCGGCCTCTACCGTATCCACCCCGGCAAAGCGCACAAGAAGGGTGGTTTTGTGGACTCTGGCGGCCTCCACAGCCATGGCGCGTCCATCCACATACAACGTCTTAAAATCCAGCAAAAAGGCGGGAGAATCGCTCCATGGCAGGAGCTTCACTTCTCCTTGGATGCCGTGGGTGTTGACGATCTCCCCCGTCTCTAAAAATTCACTTAGCATGGCCTGTCACTCCTTTGGCGGCTGAGAAAAAAGGCGGGCCGAGACCGGCCCGCCTTTTTCATCAGTCCACGATTTCCACGGTGATCCGCTGGCCCTTGTGCTGCGCAACACTGCGCATCAGAGTACGGATCTCCTTGGCGATCCGGCCTTGACGGCCAATGACCTTGCCCATGTCCCCGGCGGCCACATGAAGCTCCAAGATGGTCTCGTTCCCGTTGGGGATCTCCTCCACCCGAACCTCGTCAGGGCTGTCCACCAGATTCTGGGCAATGTAGGTGAGCAGTTCCTTCATTGTGTCGTGCCCTCCTTAAATCGCCCCGGCCTTTTTCAGCAGGTTCTTCACCGTCTCGGTGGGCTGAGCGCCGGTCTTGATCCAAGCCTGAGCCCGCTCGGCGTCCACCTTGATGGCAGCCGGCTCGGCCAGAGGATCATACGTGCCGATCTCCTCGATGAAGCGGCCGTCACGGGGATAGCGGGAATCCGCCACCACAATGCGGTAGAACGGCGCCTTCTTCGCGCCCATACGGCGCAGTCTGATTTTCACCATAACACATTCACCTCCACTTGGTTTTCTCATCTATGGTAACGCGAAACGCGATGCCAACATTTCCTTAGAAGGGCAGGCCCTTCATCTTTCCGCCGAACAGTCCCCCGCCCCGTTTCATCTTCTTTGCCATGTTCTTGCCGGTGAACTGTTTGGTCATCTGCTGCATCATCTCGAACTGCTTCAAAAGGCGGTTTACATCCACCACGTCCAGCCCACAGCCCGCGGCAATGCGCTTCTTGCGGCTGGAGTTGAGCACGCCGGGGTTTTCCCGCTCGTAGGGGGTCATGGAGAGGATGATGGCCTCGGTGCGGCCCAGCGCCTTCTCGTCAAAGGTCGCCCCCTCCAACGCTTTGGCGTTCATGCCGGGGAGCATCCCGGCAATATCGGACAGCGAGCCCATGCTTTTCACCTGAACAAGCTGGTCGTAGTAGTCCTGAAGGGTGAACTTGTTCTTGCGAAGCCGCTCCATCTGCTCGGCGGCCTTTTTCTCGTCAAAGGCGGCCTCCGCCTTTTCGATCAGAGAAAGCACATCCCCCATTCCCAGAATGCGGGAGGCCATGCGGTCGGGGTGGAACACCTCGATGTTTTCCAGCTTCTCCCCCGTGCCCGCGAATTTGATGGGTTTTCCTGTGACCGCTTTGATGGACAAGGCCGCGCCGCCCCGGGCGTCGCCGTCCAGCTTGGTGAGCATCACGCCGGTGATGTCCAGCGCCTCGTCGAAGCTCTTGGCGGCGTTCACCGCGTCCTGCCCGATCATAGCGTCCACCACCAGAAGGATCTCGGTGGGCTCTACGGCGGCTTTGATGTTGCGAAGCTCATCCATCAGCGCCTCATCCACATGGAGACGGCCGGCGGTGTCCAGAAACACCATGTCGTTGCCGTGGCTTTTGGCGTGGGAAATGGCGGCCTTGGCGATATCCACCGGGTCGGCCTGACCCATTTGGAACACGGGAATGTCCAGTTGACCTCCCACCACCTGAAGCTGCTCAATGGCCGCAGGGCGGTACACGTCGCAGGCGGCCAGCAGAGGCCGCTTGCCCTGCTTTTTCAAAAGGCCTGCCAGCTTCGCGCCGTTGGTGGTCTTGCCCGCGCCCTGAAGGCCCACCAGCATCACCACCGTGGGCGGCTTGGAGGAGATATTCAGCTTGGCCTCTCCCCCGCCCATGAGAGCGGTCAGCTCCTCGTTGACGATCTTCACGATCATCTGGGCCGGGGTCAGGCTCTCCAGCACATCCGAGCCGACAGCCCGCTCGGAGACCTTCGCCACAAAGTCCTTGACCACCTTGTAGCTCACGTCGGCCTCCAGAAGGGCCAGACGGATCTCCCGCATGGCCTCTTTTACGTCGCTCTCGCTCAGCCGTCCCTTCCCCCGAAGGCGTTGAAACATGGCGGAGAGCTTTTCGGTCAAACCTTCAAATGCCATGGTTTACTCCTGTTTCAGATGGTTTGCCAGCTCTTGGATGCGCCGCAGATAATCGCTCACCGTGGGGTCGGCGCTGACGCTTCGGGCAGCCTGCGCCAGAGATTCGATCTCCTCTAACTGGTGCTTTTGCTCCTGAAACCGCTTGACGATGCCCGTCTTTTCCTCTAACTCCTCCAACGCGGCCTCCGCCCGGACGATGGCGTCCCGCACCCCTTGGCGGGACATATCGTAATTCTCCGCGATCTCGGTGAGAGACAGATCCTCATTGTAGTAGAGGTCGTAGAACTCCTTCTGCCGAGGGGTCAGCATCTCGCCGTAGAAATCGAACAGCAGCGCCATGCGGTACGCCTGATTTTTCATGTCCCCGCCCCCTTCTTTTTCTGTAAAGCAACTGGCCTTTACATTTGGTGAGTATACTACATTTCCTTCCCGTTGTCAAGAGGGAAAGAAAAAATCGAAGCCGCCGGGCGTATTGCCCGGCGGCCTTGCGTGGAACAGCGTATTCTTACGGATCTTGTGCGGGAGGTTCTTCCTCCGGTGCGGCGGGAGCTTCCGGCGCGGGCGTGAGGGTCTCCTCCGCAGTCACAGGTGCGGCGGGAGCTTCCGGCGCGGGCGTGGGGGTCTCCTCCGCAGTCACAGGTGCGGCGGGAGCTTCCGGCGCAGGCGCAGTGGGAGTAAAGGGCGGCGGCGTGGGTACGTTGTCCCAAATACCGCTGGGCTGGGGCGGGATGTACTCAGGGGCAGACTGGGGCGCGGCGGGCGCGTCGTCCTGCCCGGTGACGATCAGGAAGAAGCCCGCCTCGGCGGCGCTTTGGTAGGGCGTCAGCCAAAGGCTCAGCGGCAACGCCGCCAGAATGCCCACCACCAAAGAGATATAGAACCCGCCCATGAACTGCGTCATCAGGGAGGCGGTCATGGCGGCATCTATGTACTCCGGCGCAACCCCGGACATGGCCATATTGAAACCGACAGCGAAAAGGGTGATGAAAATGCCGCCGTACATCACCACGCAGATGATCAGAACCTCCAGCAAGCCCCACCCGAGGAAGGACAGATCCAGCATGAACCGGCGGCCGATGCTGCCCCGCATGGCGTTCTTGCTCTCCCGAATGGCGTCCATCGTGCCCATGTCGGTGGTGAGGATGAAATAGGGCGCAAGGGAATAGCGGTGGCTGATAAACACAGCAAAGGCAATGATCCCCAGATAAACGAGGATAAACAGCAGCGTCAGGCCGCCTGACCCGCCCGCAGCCGCAAGGGCTACCGTCAGGATCAGGATAGCGCACACGGCCAGCACTGCCGCCAGCAACATCCACAGGGTGGTGAAAATGCCAACCATGATGGAGGTGCAGATAGCCCGGCCCGCCATATAGAAGCCGGAAAACACGTCCTTGACGGCGGTCTGCTCCCCCCGGTAGAGCTTGAGGGAGTAGCCCTTATAGCCATAGCCCATGACCGTTTGAACCAAGCTCATCAAAATGCTCACAAAAAAGGACAGCACCCCTGTTGCCATGACGGGGGACATCATCTTCACCACAAGGGCGGTCAGCTCCGCCTCGTCCATATAGTACCCCGCATCCAGCCGGGCGCTCAGCTCCATCATATTGCCAAGCAACCCGCCGCTGCTTACCATCTGGGTGATCATGGACACCACCATGGGCAGAATGGAGGCGATCAGCAGATAGACCAGCGTCGGCTTCCACGGCCGGGGCTGGATGCCCCGCATGGAGGCTCTGGCCCGCTCCTTCAGGGTCGTACGGTCATAGTTCATCATGTTCATACAAATCTCTCTCCTCTCTTCAAATCGTGCTTATCGGCGGCCAAAGCCTCCGCCGCCCCGGCTGCCGCCGGAAAATCCGCCGCCGCGGGAGAACCCTCCGCCCCCTCGGCCGCCGCCGGAGAACCCGCCGCCGCGGGAGAATCCTCCGCCCCCTCGGCTGCCGCCGGAAAATCCGCCGCCCCGGTGACTGCTCCCGGAGCGCGGGCCGCTAAAGCCGCCAAACCCGCCAAACCCGCCGCCGGAAGAACGGGGCGGCTGTGGGGGTCTGGGCGGGCGGGGCGGTCTGGGCGGCCGCCGCCAACGGCGGCGATACCAGCCGTAGCTCGGCCCGTGCCAGAACAGGATCGGCCGGAACACCGGCGCGCCCACCACGCCGTAATAACGGGCGTGATAGGTGGCATAGCGGGTGGAGTCGATGGCGGAGAGAATGAGGATCACCACCACCAAGAAGATCACCACTCCCACCACCAGTGCGGCCATGCCGCCCTCGGCGCTCAGCTCAAGGGAGTTGTCCAGATAGCCAAGGCCGTAATTGTCCACATAGTAGGTGTTCAGGTCGGCAAAGAGGTTGAGGATGCCGTCCCCCACCCTGTCGTTCTGGACGTAGGAATAAAGGCTGTTGTCCAAATAGGAGTTCACCCGCCCGTCGCTCAGGGGATAGTCCTCCCCCACCGCCATATAGGCGTTTTTCGCCGCCGCGTCGATGACCAGCACCCCGTCGGACTGCTTCAGACCAAACTGATAGCTCAGATCGTAAGCCCAGTCGTCCAGCGGGCCATTCACGTTTTTCTCCACCGCCACGATGATCACGCTCTCATAGCGTTTGTTCCAGTTGGCGTTGTAGAGGCAGATGGACTCCTTCTGCTTGGCGGAAAGCGCACCGGCGTTGTCCAAAATATAGCTCTGGAACTGGTCGGTAGACAGGTTCATGTCCAGCCCCATATCCTTGGGCTTGGGCGGCGCGGGGGTGTCCCCGCCCTTGTGAAGGCCGATGAACACCGCCGCCGCAATCATGGCGATGGTGACGATCCACGCCAGAATCAGCTTTTTGTTGTTGGATTTCATGGGTTACCTCCTTTGAGGTGGGCGAGGGGACGGTTTTAGCCTCGCAGCTCCAAGAGTTTCTGCTTCAGCTCGCCCTCAATGCGGCCCAGCTCCACCTCGGCCTCCTGACGCTTCTTGCGGCCCTCCTCTTGAATGTGCATGACCTCGTCCAGCGTGGAAATGAGCTGCTGGTTGGTGTGCTGGAGGGTCTCGATGTCCACCACGCTGCGCTCCGCCTCCTTGGCGGTCTCGATGGTGCCCATTTTCAGCATATCGGCGTTCTTCTGCAGCAGGTCGTTGGTCATGTTGGTAACGGCGCTCTGGGCCTGAGTGGCCTGACGGGAGTTCTCCAGACCCAGAGCCAGCACCATCTGGGACTTCCACAGAGGGATGGTGTTCACCAGCGAGGACTGGATCTTCTCCAGCATCAGCGTGTCGTTGTTTTGGAGCATCCGGGTCTGGGGGCCCATCTGGATGGAGATCATCCGGGTCAGCTCCAGATCGTGGATCTTCTTTTCAAAGCGGGTGCAGAGGTTGGCCAGATCGTTGTACGCCTGCGCGTCCTCCTGTGCCCCGGTCTGCTCCGCCTTTTTGCGAAGCTCCTCCAAATCGGTGGCGCGCACTTGCGCCAGACGCTTCTTCCCTGCCAGAATATACATGGTCAGTTCTTTATAGTACTTGGTGTTCAGCTCATACATTTGATCCAGCATGGCGATGTCCTTCATCAGGGTCACCTGATGCCCCTCCAGCACCGCCACGATCTTGTCCACGTTGGCCTCCGCCTTGGAGTAGCTGGCCTTCATTTCCTCCATCTCGTTGCGCTTCTTCTGAAACCACCCGGCGATGCCCTTCTTCTCCGGCTGGGAAAATCCCTTCAGCTCCACCACCAGAGAGGAAAGGGCCTGCCCCACCTCGCCCAGATCCTTGGTGCGGACACTGTTGAGGGTGTTCTCCGAAAAGGCGGCGATGTTCTTTTGCGCCGCCGCGCCGTACTGAAGCACCACGCTGGAATCCCGGATGTCGATCTTCTGGGAGAAGTCGTCCACGATCTTCCGCTCCGCCTCGGTGAGCTGGCTCTCGTCCAGCGTGACGGCGTTGGCATCCCGCTGGGCCTGCGCCGCCTGTGCCGTCTGGGCGGCGGCGGGATCGGTGGTGAGGGTGATGTCGGGAGCTTTGGGGGCTTCCACTGCGGCCTGCGCCTGCGCGGCCACCTGCGCCACCTCGGCGGTGAGATCGGGGGTCAGGGTCAGTTCAGGGGTCTGATTTTCTTCGTTCATGGGAATACATCCTTTCTTTGATGAGATTTATTTCTCCTCTTTCTTTTTCTTCTGCTTGCGGACACGGACAAACGTACTCCACCAGATGATCGCGCTCACCAGGCAGACGCCGAAGAGCAGCATGGGCAGCGGCGCAACGTCAGGCAAGGCCCAGATGATCCCTGCGGCCATGAAGGCGGTCAGAACGCTCCAGATCACAGCCGGGATCAGCGCGCCCACGGGGTTGTTTTCAGGCATTGACGTTTCCCTCCTTACACACCGGGCATCTGGTTGTCGCCCAGACCCTCCCGGGCCAGCATCTGCTCCATCACCGTGATGTCGGTGGAGATATCCAATGCCTCCTCGCCGTAGAGGGCGTCCAGCTGCTTGTCAAAGGCGGCGGTAATGGTGTCCATCATGCCCTCCACCTTCTCCTTGGTGGCGGAGATGTTCTGCCCCTCAATGCCCGCGTCGCCCATGCGGTCGTAGGCGTTGAGGATCTTCAAGGTCGTGGGGAGGTAGTACTGCAAAAAGCGGCGGATCTGGGGACGCTTGGCGGGTTTTTCCGCCACCACGTCGAAGATCTTCCCCGTCACGTCCTCCAGATGGTCGATCTGGGCGGAGATCTTGGGGTCGGCGATGGTGCTGTTGAGCCGGCGCATCTCGGCGAGGGCCTTGTCCCGCTCACCCTTCAGCTCCGCCAGTGCCTTCTCCTCCTCGGTCTGGGGCTTTTTGACCTCCTCTTTCTTCTCCTCCGCCTTGGGCGCGTCAGGAAGCACAATGGTGCGATCCTTCCAGATCAGGCTGCGGCTGAGCACATACACCAGCGCGGACACCGCCGCCGCGGCAATAAAGTGGAAGGGCTTATAGAGGGGGAACGCAAAGGCCCATATGAGCCATGTGACGCCGATGGCCAGAACGGGGATGGGAGATTTGATGGTTTTGGTGTTCATTCACTTACCTCCTGAACGGGGTGGCGGCGGCTTCGATCCGCCCTCTCTGCGCCAAAAATAGATACAGAGTCATTATACAACACAGGGCCGGGAATGGCAAATTAAATTTTACTCAAAAAACCCGCAAAACCGCAGGGCAAGACCGCCGGGAAGTTCACATTGACTTTACTGCCGGCGTGGAGTAAAATAACAGGGAATGTGACCAAATCAAAGGAGTTTTCAGCCATGGCTATGACGTTAGAGGACTTTAAGGCCGCGCGCCGGGTGCTGGACGGGGTCATCAGCCCCACCCATCTGGTTCACTCCCCCGCCTTTTCCAAGGCGTCGGGAAACCATGTGTACTTAAAGCCGGAGAATTTGCAGATTACCGGGGCTTACAAGATCCGCGGCGCGACTTATAAGGTCAGCACTCTCACCGAGGAGCAGCGCGCCAAGGGCCTGATCACCGCCTCGGCGGGCAACCACGCCCAAGGGGTGGCCATGGCCGCCCAGAAGGCCGGCTGCCGGGCGGTCATCGTCATGCCCACCACCACTCCTCTGGTCAAGGTGAACAACACCAAGGCGCTGGGGGCGGAGGTGGTGCTTTTCGGCAGCACCTTTGACGACGCCGCCGCCAAGGCCCACGAGCTGGAGGCGGAGCAGGGCCTCACCTACATCCCCCCCTTCAACGATGCCACCGTCGCCACCGGACAGGGCACGATCGCCTACGAGATCTTCTCCGACCTCCCCGACGTGGACGTGATCCTCGTCCCCATCGGCGGCGGCGGACTGTGCGCCGGGGTGGCGACCCTGACCAAGCTGCTCAATCCCAACGTTCAGGTCATCGGCGTAGAGCCTTCCGGGGCGGCCAGCATGAAGGCCGCGCTGAAAGCGGGCAAGCCGGTGACGCTGGACAGCGTGGACACCATCGCCGACGGCGTGGCGGTGAAAACCGTGGGGGATGTGGTGTTCCCCTACATTCAAAAGTATGTAGACGATATCATTACCATTGACGACAGCGAGTTGGTGGACGCGTTCCTCGATATGATGGAGAAGCACAAGATGGTGGTGGAGAACGCGGGGCTGCTGCCCATCGCCGCCCTCAGCCATTTGGGCTGCAAGGACAAGAACGTGGCCTGCGTGCTGTCGGGGGGCAATATGGACGTGATCACCATGTCCTCCCTCGTTCAGCACGGTCTCATCAACCGGGGGCGCATCTTCACCTTTTCCGTCCTTCTCCCCGACCGCCCCGGCGAGCTGCTGCGGGTGGCGGAGATCATTGCCCGGGAAAAGGGCAACGTGGTCAAGCTGGATCACAACCAGTTCGTGTCCATTAACCGCCAGAGCGCAGTGGAGCTGAAGGTGACGCTGGAGGCCTTCGGCCACGAGCACAAGGATGCCATCCTGACCGCTCTGCAGCGCGAGGGCTATCAGGCCCATATCGTCAACACCGCCGACTTCGTGTACTGACCGACAGACAATGCGGCGCCCCGCGACAGCGGGGCTGCCGCGGGGCTATATCTTCGGTGCGGCGGGCCTGCCGGGTCGTAGCGGCGGACAAAAGAGCCGCAGGCGGGCCGTGGGCGGCTTGGGGGGCCTGCCGCCGTCCCGGAAGCCGAGCCGCTTGCATTATCCTATGCGCCCCCCGCTCCCTTTGCCCACCACCCTACGCCAAAGAAAGGATGATGTCCCATGTCTCAAAGCGTTGCCCTTGCCCCCTCCATCCTCTCAGCAGACTTTTGCCGTCTGGGGGAGGACATCGCCGCCGTCTCCTCCGCCCAGTGGCTTCATGTGGATGTGATGGACGGGCGGTTCGTGCCCAACCTCACCATCGGCGTCCCTGTGGTGGAGTCCATCCGCAAGACCACCGGGATGTTTCTGGACGTACACCTGATGATCGAAAAGCCCGTGGACATGATCGCGGCCTTTGCCAAGGCCGGGGCTGACCTGCTCACCGTCCATCTGGAGGCGGATATGCCCCACGGCATCCGTGGCGCGCTGGATGTGATAACCGCCCACGGCGTGAAAAAGGGCGTGGCCCTGCGGCCCATTACCAAGGCCGAGGCCATCCTCCCCTACCTTCCCGAGCTGGACGTGGTGTTGGTGATGACGGTAGAGCCGGGCTTCGGCGGGCAGAAGTTCATGGAGAGCCAGCTGGACACCATCCGCGCCGTCCGCAGATATATCGACGGCTGTAACCCCGCCTGCCGTCTGGAGGTGGACGGCGGCATCGCGCCGGACACCATCGCCGCCGCCTTTGAAGCGGGGGCGGACACCTTTGTGGCCGGCTCGGCGGTGTTCGGCAAGGCCGACCGCGCCGCCGCTCTGGACACCCTTCGAGGTGCTTGCCATGGCAAATAACAGCTTCCCTCCCGCTCTGGACGCGTTGGTAGAGCAGTTTGCCCGCCTCCCCGGGGTGGGCCGCAAGTCCGCCCAGCGGCTGGCCTTTTTCGTGCTGGGCCTGCCTCAGAGCGAGGTGCAGAGCTTTGCCGACGCGCTGCTGGACGCCAAGGGGCAGATCCACCGCTGCCCGGTGTGTCAGAACTTCTCCGAGGGGGACGGCCCATGTTCCCTGTGCGCCAGCTCCCGGCGGGACAGCTCCACCATCTGTGTGGTGGCTGAGGCCAAGGACGTGGCCGCTCTGGAGCGCAGTCAGGAGTACCGGGGGCTTTACCACGTCCTCCACGGTGTCATCTCCCCCATGAACCACATCGGCCCGGACGATCTGGCGGTGAAGGAGCTGCTGGAGCGGGTCTCCAACGGGACGGTCAAAGAGGTCATCATGGCCACCAACCCGGACACCGAGGGCGAGGCCACCGCCATGTACCTTTCCCGTCTGCTCAAGCCCTTTGGGGTGACGGTGACACGGCTGGCCTACGGCGTGCCCGTGGGCGGGCATCTGGAATTTGCCGACGACGCCACCCTCATGCGCGCCTTAGAGGGCCGCCGGGAGATGTAGGGCTGAGCTTGGTTATTTAAGATCATAAAAAGCAAGGCAGGCTATTTTAGCCTGCCTTGCTTTTTGCTTTTGATCCCGGTTTACTGGTTGGGCACGACGGCGAAAAACTCCAAAGGCGCGCCGCTGTCGTTGATGAGGGCATGGGAGCGGCCCTTGGGGCAGTAGTGACAGTCCCCCGCCTTCAGCGGCTCCTCGCCGTCCTCCACCTTCACCTTCCCCGTGCCGGAGAGGATATAGATGATCTCGCTGCTGGTCTCGTGGGTGTGGTAGCCGATGGAGCAGCCGGGGTCGAGCACGCCGCGGAGGATCTTGCCCAAGTCGTCCACGTGCATCTTGGCCCGGAGCGCGCCCTCCCCGCCCAGAAAGTGGGGGATGACGGTTTCGTCCATGGTGTTGAAGTCCAAGGTCATAACAGCTCTCTCCTTCCAAATGGGCGGGCGGGTTGAAACCCGCCCCTACGGGCGAAATTGGTTGGTGGCGGGGTCGTAGGTATAGCCTGCGGCGGCCAGCCGCCCGGTCAGCTCGGACAGGTCTGCGTCCAGCGCACCGCAGAGGGCGTCCAGCCCGGAACACTCGTCCCGCAGCTTGGTATTGCAGAGGCTCAACAGGATAAAGGGGTCTTGGGGCAGCACGTCCTCACGCCCCTAACTTTTCCGCCACGAAGTCGTCTACAGTAGCCAGCGCGTCGTCCAGCTTCAGCACGTCCGTGCCGCCGCCCATGGCGGAGTCGGGCTTGCCGCCGCCCTTGCCGCCGCAGCAGCAGCAGACGCTCTTGATCAGGTCTCCGGCCTTGATCCCCTTGGCCACCGCGTCCTTGCCGCAGACGGCCAAGAAGGTGATCTTCCCGTCCTTCACGGCGGAGAGAACGGCGACCACGTTGGCGGCCTTGTCCTTCAAGAAGTCGCCCATCTTACGCAGGCGGTCGGCGTCGGCGTCAGGCAGGGTGGCGGTGAGTACCTTCAAGCCGCCCACCTCCTTGGCGCCCATGAGGAAGGAGTTGGCCTCCCCCGCCGCCTCCTTCTCCTTGATGTGAGCCAGCGTACTGCGGAGCTGGCGCAGCTCCTCCATCTGCTGGATGGCCCGCTCCCGCAGCTCGGCGGGCTTGGCCTTGATGGCGGCGGCGGCGTCCAAAAGAAGGCTCTCCCGCTCGTTCATCAGTTTCAAGGTGGCAAGGCCGGTGGTGGCCTCGATGCGGCGCACGCCGGAGGCCACGGAGAATTCGCTCTGGATGTGGAACGGCCCGGCCTTGGCAGTGTTGTCCAGATGGGTGCCGCCGCAGAACTCCACGGAGTAACCGCTGCCCATGTCCACTACCCGGACAGTGTCGCCGTACTTCTCGCCGAACAGGGCCACCGCCCCGGTCTTTTTGGCTTCCTCAATGGGCAGCACCTTAGTCTCCACGTCGTAGCCCTCCAAGATGGCGGCGTTGACCATCTCGCTGACCCGGTGCAGCTCCTCAGGGGTCATGGCGGAGAAGTGGGTGAAGTCAAAGCGCAGGTGATCCGGCTCCACCAGAGAGCCGGCCTGCTGAATGTGGTCGCCCAGCACCGCCCGCAGGGCCTTGTCCAGCAGGTGGGTAGCGGAGTGGGCGCGCATGACCGCCTTGCGGCGTGTCTCGTCGATGGCGACGGTGACGCCGTCCCCCACCTTGAGCACCCCCGACTTCACCACGCCGTAGTGCATATACTTGCCGCCCTTGTTCTTCTGCACGTCCCGCACCTCAAAGGTGCAGCCGTCATTAGAGATCGTGCCGTGGTCGGCCACCTGACCGCCCATCTCGGCGTACATGGTGGTCTGATCCAAAACGACGATGGCCTCCGCGCCGGCGGCTACCTCGCTTCGCAGCTCGTCGTCCGCCACAATGGCCAGCACCTTGCCGTCGGTGACGGAGTTGGTATAGCCTACGAACTGGGTCTCCGGCATATCCTTGCCGAACTCGATGCCCGTCCAGCCCAGATCGCCCAGCGCCTCCCGTGCTTTACGGGCACGGACCTTCTGCTCCTCCATCAGAGCTTTGAAGCCGTCCTCATCCACGGCCAAGCCCTCCTCGGCCACCATCTCCATGGTCAGGTCGATGGGGAAGCCGTAGGTGTCATAGAGCTTGAAGGCGTCCGCCCCGGAGAACACGGTCTCCCCTTTTTCCTTGTGGGCGGCAATGAGGTTATTGAGGATGTTCATGCCACCGTCGATGGTCTTGGCGAAGTTCTCCTCCTCCACCCGGATGACCTTGGTGATATAGCTCTGCTTCTCCGCCAGCTCAGGATAGTGGCCCTTGTTCTCATGGACAACGGTGGCGCAGACCTCGTAGAGGAAGGGCTCGTTGACCCCAAGGAGCTTGCCGTGGCGGGCGGCGCGGCGGAGCAGACGGCGCAGAACGTAGCCCCGGCCCTCGTTGGAGGGGAGCACGCCGTCGGAGATCATAAAGGTCGCCGAGCGGATGTGGTCGGTGATGACCCGGAGGGACACGTCCTTGGCGGTGGACTCGCCGTAGTGGGCATGGGTAATTTCACTGACCTTATTGGTGATGTTCATCACCGTGTCCACATCGAAGAGGGAATTCACGTTCTGGCAAACCACTGCCAAACGCTCCAGACCCATGCCCGTGTCGATGTTCTTCTGCTTCAGCTCCTCATAGTGGCCCTCGCCGTCGTTGTTGAACTGAGAGAAGACGATGTTCCAGACCTCCATATAGCGGTCGCAGTCACAACCCACTGTACAGCCGGGCTTGCCGCAGCCGTACTCCGGGCCGCGGTCATAATAAATCTCGGAGCAAGGGCCGCACGGGCCGGAGCCGTGCTCCCAGAAGTTGTCCTCCTTGCCGAACTTGAAGATGCGCTCGGCGGGGATGCCGATCTCCTCGTTCCAGATGCGGAAGGCCTCGTCGTCGGCGGGGGTAGTCTCGTTCCCGGCGAACACAGAGGGATAGAGACGGTCGGGGTCGATGCCCACCCACTCCGGAGAGGTCAAAAACTCCCATGCCCAGTGGATGGCGTCCCGCTTGAAGTAGTCGCCGAAGGAGAAATTGCCCAGCATCTCGAAGTAAGTGCCGTGGCGGGCGGTGTGGCCGATGTTCTCAATATCCCCGGTGCGGATGCACTTCTGGCAAGTGGTGACCCGGTGGCGGGGCGGCTCCTTCTCCCCGGTGAAGTAGGGCTTCATAGGCGCCATGCCGGAGTTGATGAGCAGCAGGGACGGGTCATCCTGCGGGATGAGGGGGAAGCTGGGCAGGCGGAGATGCTCCTTGGTCTCGAAAAACTTCAGGTACATCTCCCGCAGCTCGTTTACCCCAAAGGGCTTGGTCTGTTTCATGGTCGCAACCTCCTGAATATGAAAACGGCCTATTGTCGCCATTTTTGTTGATACCTGCTCTATTCTACCAGCTTTCCCCTGTTTGTCAAGAGGACTGACACGGAAAAAGGACGGCCCAAGGGCCGTCCTTTTCTTTGTCCGAACGCGCTTTACATATTTCTCTGAAATTTTTCAGCGGTGCTTTCTGAGACCCAATCTTCTCAGGACGACCCCCGCTTTTTTGCGGAGGTAACGCCGCTTCTCCATGCGTTTCGCTTTTTCGTAGAGGGCGTCGATGTCGCCGGAGAAGTCCGTGGGGCTTCCCTCCCAGCGCTCGCATTGTTTCCTCAGGCGCGGAAACTGCCAGAGGTAGGTCAGCTCGTACCACCGGCGGCTGTCCGCGTCCCCCTGCTCGTGCCAGTAGGTGGAAAACTGCTCCGCCATGGGGGCGTACAGGGTGGCCTCCATGGAGGCGGCGGACACATAGCCCCCCTCCACCGCCATGGGCACGATGTCGGTGCAGGGCAGGAAGTTGAGGCCGTGCATTTGCAGCTCGTAGCGTCCGGGGATGCCCTTTACCAGCTCATAGGTCTCCCGCATGGTGGCGGCGGTCTCGAAGGGGTGGAGGAGCATGAAGTCGTAGCTGGCCCAGAACACCCCGGAATCGGCGATGAGGCGGGTGGCCCGGGCCACGTCCTCGTTGGTCTCATAGCGGTGGAAGATATCCCTTCGGATATACGGCGAGCCGGACTGGATGCCCATGATGACCTCCACCAGCCCCGCGTCCTTCAGGGTCTTGAGCATCTGCTCATCCACCATTTTCGGGTGCGTCCAGATGCTGAAGGGCAGGCCGATGCGCGCTTTGTAGGCGGCGGCAAACTCCTCCACCCACCCGGGCGTGTTGGGGAAGATCTCGTCGTAAAAGTGGACGAACACCAGCCGTTTGCATTGCCGCTTGGCCTCCTCTAACTCCGCCATCACGCTGTCCACCGAGCGGAAGCGAATGGGCTTGCTCCCCGCGGGATAGAGCCGCCGCAGGTTTTGGCAGGCGCAGTAGGAACAGGTAAAGGGACACCCCCGGGACGCGATGACCTCATAGCTCAGGGTGTCCAGTTGAGGGTCACCGGGCACACAGCGTCCCTCGTCGATCAGATAGGCGTTGGGGCTGTTTACTGTGGGCTGGCCGTACACGTCCAGATCCTCCTCCAGCCGCCCGATGGGATTGCAGTGTACGCCGCCGCCCTCCAGATAGCAGAGGTTGTCCAACCCATACGGGTCTTCCCCCTTTTTCAGCGTCTCCGCCAGCGCCACAATGGACTTCTCTCCGTCCAGCCGCAGCACATAGTCGCTCCCCATGGTGAGCAGACGCTTCGGCTCTAAGGACGCGTACGCCCCACCGCACACCACTGTCTCCCCCGCCCCCTTCAGGGCGCGGGCCACCTGCTCCACCGTCTCTAAATACATGGAGCTCATGACCGACAATCCCACGAACACCGGCTTCTCCCGCGCCACCAGTCCGGTGAGCAGCGCCAGCTCCTCCTCCGTGGCCGGGGACGGCGCGCGGGAGTTGAACCGCTTGAAATACACCGTCGCCACCTTCCACCCCGCCTGCCGCAGGGCGGTCTCTAAATACCGCACCCCCAACGCCTTTACATTATAAAATGCCACCAGCACCACCGTTTTTTGTTCCATGGTCCTTTGCCTCCCTGCTGCCTCCCTACCGTTTCCCGAATTCTTGCCCGGAACGGCGGGGTTTATACGGCTTTGGCTGGACAAGGAGTAAGAAAGCTGGTATACTTGTCCCATCCGAAGGGAGGTCATGTTATGTCCGATTGTCTCTTTTGCAAGATCGCCGCGGGGGAGATCCCGTCCAAGAAGGTGTATGAGGACGACGTGTGCTATGCCTTCTACGACATCGACCCCCAAGCCCCCGTCCACTTTCTGGTCATCCCCAAGGCGCACATTTCCTCGGTGAGCGAGGTCAACGGGGGAAACGCCCCCGCCGTCGGCCACATCTTTGCCGTGATCGCCAAGCTGGCCAAGGAGCTGGGGCTGGAGAGCTACCGGGTGGTGTCCAACATCGGCCCGCAGGCCGGTCAAAGCGTTCTCCACCTCCATTTCCATGTGTTGTCCGGTCGCGACATGACTTGGCCTCCGGGTTAATGGGCACACAAAAAGAGCGGCAAGGCTTCTTGCCGCTCTTTTTTCTTGCTTCCCGCTTTTCAACTGTGGTTTTTTGTGGTAAGATAAAGGATAACGAACTGACAAGGGAGGTCTCCCCATGGAGCTTACCGAAACGACCCTGCGCAGCCGCCGCGCCTTTGACGGCCGCCTGCTCCACCTTGACGTGGACGACATCCGCCTGCCCGACGGCGGCGAGGCGATCCGGGAGGTCGTCCGCCACCCCGGCGGCGTGTGCGTCCTGCCCCTCCACTACGACGGCACCGTCAGCGTGGTGCGGCAGTTCCGCTACCCCTACAAAGAGGTGACCACCGAGCTGCCCGCCGGTAAGTTAGAACCGGGAGAAGACCCCGACGCGGCCATCCGCCGGGAGCTTTCCGAGGAGGCGGGCCTCACCGCCAAGACATGGCGCAAGCTGGGCGTGTTCTACCCCACCCCCGGCTACACCGACGAGGTTCTCCACCTCTATTTTGCCCGCGATCTCTCGCAGGGGGAGTGCCACCCTGACGACGACGAGTTCATCGCCCCCCAGCGCATCCCCCTCGCCCAGCTGGTGGAGCAGGCTATGGACGGGACGTTGAAGGACGGAAAGACCATCACCCTCATTTTGATGGTGCAGCGGCTTTTGGATCAAGAGAACGCATAAGGGGGACACTGCTATGCCGACAGAAAAGACAGTCTTAGTGGTAGAGGACGAGGCCAACATCGTGGACATCCTCACCTTTAATTTAGAGAGGGAGGGCTACCGCGTCCTCTCCGCCTACGACGGACAGGCGGGGCTGGAGACCGCCCAAAGGGAAAAGCCCGACCTGATCCTTCTTGACTTAATGCTCCCCCGGCTCAACGGGTTTCAGGTCTGCCGCACCCTGCGGGAAAGCGGCGACACCGTGCCCATCCTCATGCTCACCGCCCGGGAGGAGGAGAGCGACAAGGTCAAGGGTCTGGAGCTGGGGGCGGACGACTATATCACCAAGCCCTTCTCCATCCGGGAGCTGATGGCCCGGGTCAAGAGCAACATCCGCCGCTCGGATATGCCTGCCCGCCCCGCCGAGGGGGCTGCCCTCATTGAGCTGGGCCGCCTGCGGCTGGACAACGAGACCGCCACCGCCTACAAGGACGGAAGTCCCCTTGAACTTTCTCAGCGAGAGTACGAGCTGATCTCCTTTCTGGCCGCCCATCCCGACAAGGTGTTCTCCCGGGAGGAGCTGATGGAGCACGTCTGGAACTACGCCGGCTATGTGGGCGACGTGCGCGGCGTAGACGTGGCGGTGCGCCGCTTGCGGGAGAAGTTAGAGGACGACCCGGCCAACCCCCGCTTCGTGGTCACCCGCCGGGGACTGGGGTATTACTTCAGCACCCATCAAGAGGAAAAATGACACGTCAAAAATTGACCGGGAACAGGAGGTGACGGGATATGTTTCGCTCTCTTCATATGAAATTAGTGCTCATTATGGTGCTGCTCATCGTGGCCCTGATGACTGTGGTGGGCGCGTTTTTAATGAACTCCGTCACCGCCTTCTACTTAGACGACTTTTACTCCAAAATGTCCGACGTCCTCACCAACGAGCAGTTTGTCCGGGACGTGACCACCGCCGAGGCGGAGGAGTCCGACTCCCCCGAAAAGATCCAAGCCATCCTACGCAGCTATGTCGGCCCTCTGGGGGTGGACAGCCGCACCCGCAACTACTACGTTCTGGACGGGGAGACCGGCCAGTGCCTTGCCACCTCCGACGACTCGGGCAAGCAGCTGGACATTACCCCCAACCTCTCCACCGCCCTGCAAGGCCGGGAGGGCTATGCCAGCGATCCCGGCTCGGCCTATATGGACGTGGCCGTCCCCATCCAACGGGGCGGCAAGGGATATATCATCTACCTCTATGACAACCGCCAGACCTCCCAGCGGTTGAGCGACCAGCTTTTCACCCTCATTTTGGAGGCCTTGGTGTTCGGTCTGGCCATCTCGGTGCTTCTCTCCTTCCTCCTGTCCAAAACCATGATCGGCCCCATTGAGCGGCTCACTGACGGCGTGCGGCAGGTGGCCGCCGGGGACTTCTCCAAGAAGATCGAGGTAGGCTCCAAGGACGAGATCGGCGTGCTGACGGAAAACTTCAACGCCATGGCCCGTCAGCTTCGGGACACCATCGCGCAGGTGGAAAACGAGCGCAACAAGCTGGACACCCTCTTCCTCCACATGACCGACGGCGTGGTAGCCTTCTCCCATCGGGGCGCGGTGATCCACGCCAACCCCGCCGCCGGGCAGCTCTTGGGCCTTCCGGTGGATTCCACCACCACCTACGACGACCTCTTTGCCGACGTCGCTCCCTTTTACGATGTGCTCTCCATGGACAAAGCCCCCGGCTACCTCACCGGCAGCCGGGAGACCGACGACCGCGTGCTGGAGCTGACCCTTGCCCCCTTCGACAAGGAAAGCCCGGACAGCGGCGTGCTGGTGGTGCTCCACGACATCACCGCCCAGCGGCGCAACGAGGAGCTTCGCAAGGAGTTCGTGGCCAATGTCTCCCACGAGCTTCGCACTCCCCTGACCAACATCCGTTCCTATGCGGAGACCTTGGCCGACAGCGGCGACGACCTGCCGGAAAAGACCCGCAAGGGCTTCTTCTCCATCATCCTCAATGAGACCGACCGCATGACCCACATCGTTCAGGATCTTCTCACCCTCTCCCGCTTCGACTCCGGCCGGGGTGAGCTTACCTTCGCGCCCTTCTCCTTCTTGGACGCCACCGAGCACGTCTGTCAGGCGGTCAAGTTAGAGGCACAGCGTCACAACCACACCCTTACCCTCCGCGCCCCCCAACGTCTCCCCGACGTGGTGGGCGACCGGGACAGGGTGGTTCAGGTGATGATGAACATCGTCTCCAACTCCATCAAATACACCCCCAACGGCGGCCACATCGACATGAAGGTGGGCCGCACCGACTCTTCTGTCTGGCTGGAGGTGGACGACGACGGCATCGGCATCCCCGCCCCCGACCGGGAGCGTATTTTTGAGCGGTTCTACCGGGTGGACAAGGCCCGCTCCCGCCAGTCCGGCGGTACAGGGCTGGGTCTTTCCATCGCCAAGGAGATCGTAGACCGCCACCACGGCGTTCTCAAATTAGTGGACAAGGACGGCCCGGGACTTCGTATCCGTCTGGAGCTGCCCATCGGAGGGCCGGGCCATGAAGGGTAAACGCCGCCGCCGTTTTCGGGAGGGGTGCAAGACCCTCCTTATTGTGCTGCTCTCCTGCTCGGCCGTCTTTCTTGCCAGCCAGACCCTTCTCCCTTCGGGCAGCCGCGCCTTCCTCTCCCGTTTCTCCCAGTCCACCCCCACTCCCGGCGTTTTGGGGGACTCCGCCCGCTCGGCCCAGACCCTTCAGCCCGCCGCCTTTGCGGTCACTTGGGAGGAGGGACGGTATGCGGTGCTCTATCATCAGGAGGATCAGGAGGGCTACACCCGGCTCTCCGCCCTTCTCTCCGAGGCGCTCAACGAAGCCGCCGCCCCCGCCCCCATCACCGCCCAACAGTGGGAGCTGGCCCTGACCCAGCCGGGGGTTTTTTGTGAGTATTTGAGCGCCATGCCGCTGGATTCTCTGAACCTCTGGCTCTCCAATCAGGACAACCCTGCGCTGGCAGGCTATCAGGCTCAGCGGCTCTGCGTCACGGCGCACTCCCTCTACTTCGCTGTCTCCGGCGAGGGGGAGCGTTATTTCTTCGCCCCGCTGGACGCCGACCTGTCCGCCAGCTTAAACTACCTGTCCCAGCGTTTCTCCGCCAACGGCGCACGGTTCGCCTGTGAGGACGGAAGCTACCCCCTCCTTCGGCGGGATGCGCTGGTGCTCTCCGCCACCCCCTCCGTCCCCCGTCTTCAGGCGGAGACCCCCTTTGGCGTGAAGGAGGACGGCACCCCCGACGAGAACCTGAACCGCATCCTCCAGCTTCTCTCCTTCCATCCCCAGACCAATCCCCTCTATGCCATCACCGGCGGCTACGCCATCACCGACGGCGGCGAAACCCTCCGGGTCACCAACGGCCTGATCACCTACCAGCGCACCGACGACAGCAGCGTCCGCTTTCCCGCCGATGCCCCTCTGGACGCTACCCGCGCTCTGGCGGAGGAGGCGGCGGGGGTGTTGGCCGGCGATGGGCGGCTTTATCTTCACAGCGTAAGCGAGAGCGGCGGCGTCACCACCATCACCTATTCCTATGCCTACCACGGCGCGGCCATCCAGCAGGGCGCGGAGGGCTGGTGCGCGAAATTTACCGTGGAGGACGGCGCAGTCACCGCCCTTGCCCTGCGTCCCCGCCGCTATACGGTTCTGGAGGAGCAGAACGTCACCCTCCTCCCGCAGGAACAGGCCGCCGCCATCGTAAACGGCCGGCGTTCCAGTCTGGTGATCCTTTATGAGGACGCCCTTTCCGCTCAGGAGCAGCTCACCCCCTTCTGGGCTACCCGCACGGAAGAAGGGAGGTAATCGCCGTGGAAAGCGCCAAGCTGAAAAACATTATCCTGCTGATCCTTGTCATCACTAACCTGCTTCTGGGCCTGCTAATGGTCGTTCAGGGAGTCACCAGCCGCCAACGGCAAAACCAGCTTCTGCTGGACGCCGTCACCCTGCTGGGAGACCGGGGCATCGCCGTTGACCCGGATGTGATCCCCCGCGCCGACTTCCCCTCCCCCATGACGCTGGAGCGGGACAACGACTGGGAGGAGAAAATGTTCGCCGGGCTTTTGGGCGACAGCCTCACCTCCACCCAGCGCGGTTTGGTATCCTACTACGAAAGCGATCTGGGCCGGGCCGAGGCGCGGGAGGACGGCAGCTTCACCGTCTTTTTTGCCGACGGTGCTCTCCCGCTGGACGGGCAAAGCGTCCGCAGCCACGGTCTTGCCGCCCTCAAACGCATGGGCATCGACGCCGTCCCCACTTCCGCCGATGGGGACACGCTGGAGACGGTGCAGCTTCTGGGCGGCTCGCCCGTATTCTCCTGCACCGCTGTTCTGCGCTACGAAAACGGCGCGCTGGCCGAGATCAGCGGCACGCGCCTCATGGGCGTCCCCGCCGTTGACTCCTCCCAGACCGCGCCTCTCTCCACCGCCACTCTGCTCCTGCGCTTCCGCTCCGGCATCATAGAATCCGGCGATGCCTGCTCCGCCATTTTATCCGCCACCCAAGGGTATATCCTCTCCTCCGGCTCTGCCGGACGGACACGCCTCACCCCCGTGCTTCAGCTGGAGACGGACACCAGTCTCTATCTGGTGGACGCCCTGACCGGAGCGCTCAATCGGGAGTGAAACGCAAAAATTTTTCAAAATTTGCATTTTATGCTTGTTTTTCCCGTAAGTTGTGTTATACTGTATGTGGTATTTGGGCACACTGACCCTGCCATCTTTCTTTTGACGACAACTTCGCCGCATAGTTCCCCCCTTGTCCGGCGTTTTTTCGGGAGTCTGCGGTAGATTAGCCAGACCTTACGAGGTCTTGGATATAGAGGGTTTTAACATTGACAAAATATGTGATCACCGGTGGAAAACCACTATATGGCACCATCGATATCAGCGGCGCGAAGAATGCCGCTGTGGCGATTATTCCCGCTGCTTTGCTTGTAGACGGCGTTTGCCGCATTGAAAATATTCCCCAGATCAGCGACGTGACCCTTATTTTGAATATTTTGCAGGATTTGGGCGCGGAGGTGCGGACGGTAAACCGCACCACCGTGGATATCGACTGCTCCCACATTCGCAACCAACCTGTCCCCTATCAGCTGGCCCGGAAGATCCGCGCCAGCTATTATCTGATCGGCGCGCTTTTGAGCCGTTTCGGCTCTGCCCAAGTGCCCCCTCCCGGCGGCTGCGATCTGGGCGGCCGCCCCATCGACCAGCACATCAAGGGCTTCACCGCCATGGGTGCGGATGTGGACGTGCGCGGCGGCTATATCCACGCCACCGCCCGGGACGGACGGCTGAAAGGCTCGCAGGTCTACTTGGACATCGTCTCAGTGGGCGCGACTATGAATATTATGCTGGCCGCCACGCTGGCCGATGGCCTCACCATTATCGAAAACGCCGCAAAAGAACCTCATATCGTGGATCTGGCCAACTTTTTGAACTCCATGGGCGCAGACATTATGGGTGCGGGCACTGATGTCATCAAGATCCGCGGGGTAGATCGTCTGGCCGGCGGCACATACTCCATTATTCCCGACCAGATCGAAGCGGGCACCTATATGGCCGCCGTGGCGGCCGCCGGCGGGCAGGTGCGAATCCACAACATTATCCCCAAGCATCTGGAGTGCATCACCGCAAAGCTTCAGGAGATGGGGGTCAGCGTGGTGGAGGACGGCGATGATTTAGTGGTCTCCCGCCGGGGCGCGCTCAACCGCGCCAACGTCAAAACCATGCCCTATCCCGGCTTCCCCACCGATATGCAGCCTCAGATCGCCGCCGTTTTGTGCTTGGCGCAGGGCACCAGTGTGCTCACTGAGGGCGTTTGGGACAACCGTTACCGCTATGTGGACGAGTTCCGCCGTCTGGGCGCACAGATCCAAGTGGACGGCAAGGTGGCGGTCATCGAAGGGGTCAGCCAGCTCACCGGTGCGCCGGTGCGTGCCTGCGACCTGCGGGCGGGCGCGGCGTTGGTCATTGCCGGCCTCGCCGCTCACGGCGTCACCGAGATCGACTCCATTTACCATATCGAGCGCGGCTATGAGGACATCGTCCGCAAGCTCACCGGCGTGGGCGCGGATATCAAGGTGGTCATCACCCCCGACCAAGAGGAGGCGCAGCCCAACGTGGGCTGACCCCGGACGGCCGGATATTTCATAGGAGACAGGCGGCGGCGTTGGCCGCCGCTTTCTTTGTCTCGGCGAAAGGAGCGTTCCATGCGTCTCACCATCTTTGCCAGCGGCTCTACGGGGAACTGTGCTCTGGTCTCCCAAGGCGACACCCATCTTCTGTTGGACGCAGGGTTGTCCGCCCGGCGCATTACTGCCGCTCTGTCTGGGTGCGGCCTGACGCCGGGCGACCTTTCCGGCTGTCTCATCACCCACACCCACGCCGACCATATCGCAGGGCTTGCCACCCTCACCAAGCATTACTCTCTCCCTCTTTACGCCACCCCTCCCGCAGGCCGCCAGCTTGCCTACCGTCTGCCGGTAGACCACCTGCTCCATCCGCTGGAGCCGTCCGGCAGCCACGCCATCGGCTCGATTACCGTGCGCCCCATCCCCACCAGCCATGACGCGCCCGGTTCGGCGGGCTACCGCCTCACCGCCCCCGACGGCCGCTCTGCCTGTCTGATCACCGATCTGGGGGTCATCACTCCGGAGGTGGAGGAGGGGATCTGCGGGGTGGACGCCGCCATGATCGAATGCAACCACGATCCCGACTGCCTCCAAAACGGCCCATACCCTTACTACTTAAAAGCCCGCATCGCCGGCCCGCAGGGCCACCTCTCCAACGCAGACGGCGCAAGGCTTTGCGCCCTGTGCGCCGAGAGCGGCGCCCACACCGTGGTTCTGGCCCACCTGTCCCGGGAGAACAATTCCCCCGCTCTGGCCCGGGCCGCCGTCTCTCAGGCGGTGGAGGGCTTGCAGTCTGTGCGGTTGGAGGTCGCTCCCGTTTTGTGCGACGGTCTTTTGGTCGAGGTGTAACCATGACGCATATTGATTTGATTTGTGTGGGAAAGCTGAAAGAAAAATTTTACGCCGACGCGGTGGCCGAGTACCAAAAGCGGCTCTCCGCCTACTGCAAGCTGAACATCGTAGAGCTGCCAGAAGAAAAGCTGCCCCAAAACCCCTCAAAGGCGCTCATTGACGCGGCCCTCACCAAAGAGGCCGCGGCCATCCGCGCCAAGCTCCCGCCCCGCGCCCGAACGGTGGCCCTGTGCATCGAAGGACAGCTTCTCTCCAGTCAGGAGCTTGCCAAGCGGCTTCTCATCTGGGAGACCGGCCCGACCAACCGGCTTTGCTTTCTCATCGGCGGCTCGTACGGTCTGGAAGAGGGGCTGAAACACGAGGCGCAGGTGCGCCTCAGTATGTCCCCCATGACCTTCCCCCACCACTTGGCCCGGGTGATGCTTTTAGAGCAGCTCTACCGGGGCTTTAAGATCAACGAAGGAAGCCCCTATCACAAGTAGGCGCTTCCTTTTTGGCGCAAACAGCCAAATAGCCCTTGAATCCCGCCCCGCTCCTGTGGTATAATTTCTATATTAGAATGAAAATGGGAGGTTTTGTTATGTCCTATCGTGATACCTATGAACAGTGGCTCGCGTCCCCTGCTCTGGACGCCGCCGAGAAGGCTGAGCTTGAGGGCATCCGCGGGGATGAAAAGGAGATCGAATCCCGCTTTTTTGCCCCCCTTGATTTTGGCACGGCCGGTCTCCGGGGCACGATGTGCGTGGGCCTGCACCAGATGAACCGCCATGTGATCCGTCACGCCACCCAAGCCTTTGCCGAGGTCATTCTGGCCGAAGGCCCGGAGGCGGCCAAGCGGGGGGTGGCCGTCTGCCACGACTGCCGCAACCATGGCCGGGAGTTTGCCGAGGAGGTCTGCGCCGTCATGGCGGGCAACGGCATCCCCACCCGTATTTTTGAAGCCCTGCGCCCCACCCCTGAGGTGTCTTTTGCCGTGCGGGAGTACGGCTGCATTGCCGGGGTAAACGTCACCGCCAGCCACAACCCCAAGGAGTACAACGGCTACAAGGTCTACTGGGCGGACGGCGCCCAGCTCCCGCCCCAGCACGCCGACGCCATCGCCAAGAAGATGGCGGAGCTGGATGTGTTTGCCTGCGTCAAGCGCATGGATTATCAGGAGGCGCTGAACAAGGGTCTGGTGACCATCATGGGCGAAGAGACCGACGAAAAGTTTCTGGAAAATGTGATGGCTCAAGCCACCGACAAGGCCGTGGTCGCCAAGGTGGCGGACAAATTCAAGATGGTCTACACTCCCTTCCACGGCACGGGCCACAAGCTGATCCCCGAAGCTCTCAAGCGGCTGGGCATGAAGCACGTGATCTGCGTCCCCGAACAGATGAAGATCGACGGTGACTTCCCCACTGTGGTCTCCCCCAACCCGGAGAATCCGGAGGGCTTTGCTCTGGCGGTGGAGCTGGCCAACAAGGAGGGCGCGGACTTTATTCTGGGCAGCGACCCTGACGCCGACCGCGTGGGCCTCATGGTGCGGGGCAAGGACGGCAAGTTCATCGTCCTCTCCGGCAACCAGACCGGCGTTTTGATGCTGGACTACGTCATCGGGGCAAAGAAGCGCATGGGCGTTTTGCCCGCCAACGCCACCGCCCTGAAAACCATCGTCACCACCGAAATGGCCCGCAAGGTCTGCGAGGTCAACGGGGTCGCGATGTTCGACACCTTCACCGGCTTTAAGTTCATGGCCGAGAAAAAGAACGCCCTGGAGGCCAGCGGCGAAGGGAAGGTCATCTTCTCCTACGAGGAGAGCTACGGCTATATGCTGGGCGACTATGTCCGGGACAAGGACGCGGTCACCGCCTCCCTTGTGGCCACCGA
>CAJUAS010000011.1 GCA_910584395.1 uncultured Oscillospiraceae bacterium
CAGCTGATTTGTAATCAGCAGGTCGGGGGTTCGAGTCCGTCCACCAGCTCCACAATTGAATACGGAGGAGTTCCCGAGTGGCCAAAGGGGGCAGACTGTAAATCTGTTGCGTAAGCTTCGGTGGTTCGAATCCACCCTCCTCCACCAAGAATGCTGGTCAGTATAGATGCCAAAGGCTGAACGCCTACGGCTTCAAGCTGTCCAGCATTTTTTATACCCTCATTTTCACTCTGATTTCCATGGATGCCGCAGACCAGTTTTTGGAAGAAAGGAGATTCGAACTCCCGCATTTTATAAACCACGCCGATTTGTAGGCTCGTCAGAGCCAAACAGACCGGCGTTTTTGGTACTATAAAAGCGTAAGTGTAAGACACCGACGGGTGTTTCACATTTGCGCTTATTTTTTTACAATAAGGGGGTAATTGGTCTGGCGTGGCGCTTTTTGGAGCAGAGCCTCCGACATAAAAACTGCCGGCCATCCCTTATTGTAAACATTCGATTAAGCAGGTTGAAACCCAAGTGGGCTTTCGTGTAACGAACCAAACTGAATCGCAATAAGTGCAGATGGGATCACAATTACAAAAACCATTCAGGAGGGTTCAAAATGACAAGTGTAGGAATTGATGTATCAAAAGGCAAGAGTACCGTCTGTATTCTCAAGCCATATGGAGAAGTTATCGCCTCGCCGTATGAAGTGCAGCATACTGAACCGGATCTTCGCGTGTTAATCTCCCGCATCAAGTCCATAGAAGGAGAAGTGCGGATTGTAATGGAGGCAACCGGCGCCTATCATTTGCCGTTGCTTTCCAGCTTCAAAGACGTCGGCTTTTTTGTAAGCGTTATCAATCCGTTAGCCATGAAACGATATGCCTCAACTGCCATTCGAAAGGGGAAAACCGATAAAATCGATTCTGTGCGAATTGCAAACTATGGGATTGACAACTGGTTTAAGTTAGTGGATTACACTCTGCCGGACGAGGTATATGCGCAGCTTAGGCTTCTGGGGCGGCAATATGTGCACTATATTACGATCCGCATTGAAAGCAAGCTTGCTTTGACCGATCTGCTGGACAGAACAATGCCCGGGATAAAGTCCTTGCTGAGCGGTAAGCGGTCGGAAGAACCAACGAAGGACAAGCTCAGTGATTTTGTAGCGGAATACTGGCATTTCGATAACATCACGAAGAAGAGTGAGACTCAATTCATCCGTAGTTATTGTATCTGGGCAAAAAAGAAAGGATACCACGCAAGTGAGTCCAAGGCGAAAGCAATCTAATGATGCGCTCTCATAACCAGTCCGGCGGACGGATGGGCAGTGTTGCGGTGCTGCTCTACGCGGACGGCTCGGTAATCGACGAGGATGACAAGGTGTGGATCTCGGCTGAAGACGGCTGGGAACACACCTTTTCTGATTTGCCCGTCTACCGGGACGGCGGGCAGGAGATCAAGTACAGCATGGTGCTGGTGAGCGATCCCGGTAAGTACATCTCCACCACCAGCAAGATGACCATTACCATGCGGCTGGAGCCGGAGTATGTGGATGTGCCGTTCCAGATCATTTGGGACGACAACAACGACAGCGACGGCGCACGGCCCGGTTATGTGGCGGTGGCCCTGCTGGTGGACGGCAAGCCCAGCCAGTATGGCGAGACTGCCACCGCCCAGACCGATTGGGCAGTGACCTTTACCCATCTGGACCGCTACGGCTCCAACGGGCTTTATCTCTACAAAGCACAGCTTGCAGAGGTTCCGGACGGCTAAGGCAGGGCAATCATACCGGATAATAAGGGCCACCGGCAGCATTCAGCCGGTGGCCAATGTGGTTCAGCCTCAGTCCTCGCCCCAATCATCGTCATCAGGAGAGTCATCATCATTTAAGCCCTTGGCGTCGTCAGAATCATCGCTGTCTGGCTCCTCCAGAACATCGAAAATGGAGGACGAATCACGCTTGGAATAGAGCCACTTGATGGGGAGCATAAATGCGCTGTTTTTACGCCGACCATTATACTGAAGCACCATAGCTTCAGCGTAGCCCATCGATCCGGCTTGGCGTTCCTTTGCAGTACGGGAAATGTGTTTGGCACTTAATGCGCCCACCTTCTCCTTGAACTGCTGATCGTCCAGCTTGTCGCCATAAACCTCGACCAAACGGGCCACGGCGTTGAGGAAATTGGCTGAGAGAGAAATCATGTCCCCTTCCCATGTTCCTATGATCAGCCGCAGGACACGGTCCAAGACATGATAGCCACAGCGTTGGAAGATGGCCTCCAGCGTAGAGATGGCACAAATCATGCCGTTCTGCCGTTTCCCTCCGAGCTCTATATCGTATGACTCGACAAGTGCCTTTACCATCATCTGCTGCTCGTTTCCGGCCTCAATATTCGCAACGAACACCTCGTAGGGGGTTAGCGATTTGATGAATTTCTGCTGGTTAGCAAATATATCCGCTTCATGAGCATAACTCAGATCGTCATAAATCATGCACCAGACAGGCGTGTCACGAGAGCCAGAAGCCCGCGCAACGATTTCGATGGTGTGCTGACCATTGAAAACATAGTTTACTCCATCCCGGAGGCTGACCTTCACGGGATTTATCTGGTAGGGGTCAAAGTTCATGGCAGCCTTCTCAATATGAGTCTGGGAGAGGTCTCGCTGATAGTTTTGGTTCGAGACTAGGTTGGAGATCGGAATCAGTTCAAAATGTACCTGCGGGACATAAAAATTAAACTCTCCCTCACTCACGAGGGCCACCTCCTAAATACTGAGTTAGCTTTATTGCCTTGTCGTCAAGCGTTACCAAAGCCTTGATGAGTTGCAGTTTGGCTCGTGAAGTGACCTTGTCCAGCATAACGTTTTGCTGGAGCCGATCCATGGAGCTCACCCATGACGGAATGGTCAACGTCAGCCCAATAAGCTCCGCATCCGGATCAAAGGCGGGCATGTCTTTCACTGTCGTACGCATTTTTTGTTCCGGCTCCTTTCCTTGGGAAACCTCCTGCATTGCAGAGCGGGGTACCTTGTAGCGATTACTTGCCTCCTCCCTATCCTCAATGCCACGCATTACTTTTCGAATCTCTTGTGGAGAGCGCTCGGCAAGATCAATCACATTGTCATGTGATATTTTGTACTTCCCCGACAGTATTTTAGGGATGATCTCGGGTACCTTGTGCTTTAGCTTTTCAACCGCCCTAGAATAAATGGAGTATTTTAGAACCGTTGCCGGTGAAATGTTATTCTCTTTTGCAATTCGCTCCGCAGTATACGGCCGCCTTGGACTTGAATTATCAATCTCCGCTTCGCTCTCTGGATCAAGGCGACCATATTGATTAAGCCCCATTTTGTTTCTGTGCGCTGCGGAAAGCTTCTCCGCATCATATTGGACGCCTATCAGATACTTTCGTGTTGCCTCGGAGAGATTTTGCCGGCCGAGTTGGCGGGCGCAAATCCATGCCATGGCACTTTCGCGTGAATCAAAGGACATTTCTGTGGTGGAGAACGGGATATCATGCTCGGTGCATATCTCATACCTGTTATGGCCATCCACAATAATTCCATCCCAGACAATGATTGAATCTATGCAACCATCTGCAAGGAGATCGGCTTCAAGCTGCTCTCGCTCCGATGTGGTCAGGGGGCGGATAAGTCCCTTGAACTCAGGATCGATAATCAGTTTTTGCCTAGACATGGTTGCTTTGAACCTCGCTCTCTATTGGATGGATGGAACTCAGGGGGAAGACGCACATCTTTTCCTCCGGGATGACAACGCCTGTAAGTCTATAGCTTGTCCCAGCGCGGAAACAGTCAAATTCCTTCCGGAGCTTCTCAACAAAAGGTTGGCTATAAATCTCATACGAGAAATCTGAATCCATAGTCGAGGGCTTGACCTTATGGGCAGCACTATCGAACTTCTGAGCATCGACAGAACGTATAGCCACTTGCCGGGCCTCGATGTTGACAAGAAGATGAATATAGTGTGGGTCACCAATTTGGTGAAGGGATGCCTTGTGGACACGAATGCGTGATTTTTTCAAGTCAATGGATATCTGGGCCAACTGACGGCTTGTCTCAGCCATTCGTAAATCCCCCCTGCTCTGTGCCTATAGCAAGTTGACCATGCGTGGCCTGAGATCGAGCATCCGAATCCCCCTTTGTCTGATCCTTGATTGCAAAAACGGCGTAGCCATCAAAGATATTGATTTGAAGCGACTGCTGGTGCTCTTTGAGGGACATACCAAATTGTTCCTGCCACTCAGCAGGAAACACGGGAGTCCGTGATACTTTGGGCTTTTCGCCCTCACGGAAGGTCTTTTGGTACACCTCGGTCGCCGTGAGGTCAAATACAATCAGATACTCGCCCTTGGCATATACGACCTTGCCAAGCATTTTATAGCGATAATCAGGATTCCAATTCATAAGGGAGAACATCTTGGCGGAGAACAGCTTTCCTGTGGTCTGCCGCGGGACTCGCTTCCCCTTGGACATGCTGCACCACATGAACGAGTCACGATCTCCTTCATGGCAGGGGCGAAGAGCAAGGATTTTAGTCTTCTGGTTGACCAGAACCTGAACAAAGTCTGCGGTGGGAAATTTTCTCAAGCAAGCGGTGTTCACATAGAACTTGCAGTTATTGAACGTAACTGAGGGCTCCTGAAGATGAGCAAAAAACTCGCGCCGGACCACCTGAAACTGCTCCAGATCAAGAGTCCCGTCCATACGGAGCAGCTCATCATCGATCCCCATAGAGGGAATGAATTCCCCCTCTGGGAGTGCTTCCCTTGGCTGGGGAGGCAGGTTTACAGCGTTCTGACCATAAAATTCATCCATGGGTTAATTCCACCTCCGAAAGCGGGATGTCCCCTATTTGGGACTGGATATAGTCCTTCAAAACCTCGAAATCAGTTACTTTTAGCCTCTTGCCCGAATCGAACAACTCGCCCTTCAAGAGTAAGGCCCAGTCCTCCTTGCGTTGCTCTGCTATGGCAGAGAAAGACCTCTCATGCAGATAAAACTGCTGGCCAAAGGATCGTGCCCACTCAACAGGCACGGCACGAATCCGTTTTCCTGAAGGGGTAAGCGGCTGCCCTGCATCATTCCCGCAATCTATCATGAAGGGCTTGAAGAATGTCTCGGAGTCCCCGGCTTCAAAGATGAAGGCCAGCTCCCCGTCCTTCTCGCAGAGGCAACCGGTAATTCGGTATTTCCTTTCTATACTCCAACCGAACAGAGTGTAGAGCTTATCACTGAAGGCCGCTGCGGGTATGTCTCTGGGACGGAATTTCCCATCCTGATATTGGGAGATAAGCACTCCGCTTCGATTGTCCCGCTCTGCAGGCCGAACAGCAAACATCTTGGTTACCGGGTTGATAAGAAGCTCCACAAAGTTCTGCTTGCCAAAGCGGTCAACACAGGATCCGCTGAATTTGACCTTCTTATCATAAAAGGAGACCGAGGGGTGGTTTCGAGACTCAAACAGCTCTGACCGTGCGATCTCAAAGCCTCGCAAATCGAAGGAACCGGCCTCTGCCTCCACTTGGACTTCCTTGTCGCCCGACGAAGCAGGGCGCTCGGTTTCCTCGGACTGTGGATACACACTCATGGAAGCCCGGAGGTAATCTTCTGCGCTGAAGGCGCCCCAGCGTGGATTCAAGACGACGAATCCCTTTAGGATCCCGGAGTCGATAACCATGAGTTCTGGCAGAATTGATTTATTCTTATATTTTGCATTGTCAAGCAGCCGTTGGACAGCAATAAAATCGTCTCTGGAAACAATGGCCTCATGGTGGTCCCTGTATCGGCTCTGGGGGCGTTGCCCATCACGATTTACCCGTTTCTTATGACTCCGATAGTCAATCGTATATGTTTTCCTCGTAAGTACATCACCACAATGACGTTCATTCCTCAGAATCTGACTAATGCCGCCGGACGTCCAATTGATATTTCCAAGATAAGAGCGTTTTCCTATGACGTTAAAGGTATCAGCGATCTGCTGCGTGGAGTACCCATACAGGTACATATAGAAGGCCAGCTTGACTGTAGGCGCCTCCTCAGGGTTGATTATCAAATTCCCCTCTGAATCATGGGTGTAGCCCAGCAGCTTGGGAGTGAGGGGGATGCCATTATCCAAGCGCATCCGAAGAGACGCTTCCATGCTCCGGGACCTCGTGTGGGATTCCTCCTCTGCCATGATCGCCTGAAAGCTCAGTCCCATTTGGGATTCGTCCTTCAGAGAGAAGATGCACTCGGACTCAAAAAAGACACCGACAGGAGGGTTCAGGGCTGCAAGCTGTCTGACAATACCTATACAGTCCTCAACATTACGGGCAAAGCGGGAAACGCTTTTACAGATGATCATGTCGGCCTTTCCCGCATGGCAGTCAGTTACCATACGGTTGAAGGCATCCCTGTGCTTTCGGGATGTGCCGCTGATACCCTCATCTGCATAAATCTCGACAAGCTCCCAGTTTGGATGTTTTATGACAAATTCCTCGTAATACTTCTTCTGAAGCTCATAAGAAGTTGTCTGCTTAATATCATCCGTGGAAACACGGACATAGATGGCCACACGCCGGCGGGCATCATCATCGTAGAAGTCCGCTTGCTTTTTTTCTGGATAGTAGTCGTGTTTGGAAGGGTCCACAGTGACATTTATGCGCCTACGAACTCGCTCCTTCTCTTCTCTGCGTTCGTCACGCCTGTGGTTATCAATCATTCAGCATCTCTCTCCCATCTGCGTCTTCATCCGGCAGGAGTGGCCAATCAGGGGAAGGAAAAAAGGAAGGGTCTTTTAGATCTTCTATGTAGTAGGAGGCCAGAGTGAAGATATCCTCAGATATAAAGTAGATGCCTATCGGGGGTTCGTGTGCCGCCAGTAGACGGGAGCAGAAAGTCAACTCGAACGGCTGGCGGGACACGTTGGATACCTTCTGAGTAATGATCAGGTCAATCTTATTATCCATGCAGTCGTTTAAAAGACGATTCCATTCCGGGGATTTACCCATGCTTGGAGCCGTTGAGCCGGTGTCAATATAGAAGTCCACCAGAGACCATTTAGGACACAGGGAAAGTGTATCGATGAACAGCTTTCTGTGGTAGTCAAGATAATTCTCATAGTTTGTCTGGTTGTGATAGCGGATGTAGATGCCGATCCGATAGGTCTTTTCGGTGTTGGGACGTTCGCGCCGGATTTCTCTCAGCCATGCCCTGTGCCGATGAATCATCCGTTCATGTTCCGTTAACGCTCGGATTTCCGAAGCGGAAGTTGGTGCCAGACCAATTTCGCCCATTTTCTGAAAAACATCCAATTGTTCCATGCCACGACCTCCAGACATAGGGCTGATAATCGCATTGTATCTGCTGGGGCCACAGAAGGCAACAAACCCACGGTCAAGTCGCTGACTGTGGGTTAGAAATATGAAAAAATTGAGAGAAGATGCATTTTCTCCTGGGGGCGGCAGGGTTATTTGTGGAATTAAACGGCAAAAACAGACCTAGACATTTAGACGGATGTGTGATATTTTGAAGTGAGCAAAAAGGGGAGGCGGTAAAAATGGACGGAGTTCTGTATTTAATCTATGGAAGCGGGACATATGAAAGCGATGGTATCGACATTATTGGATATGCCGAGAATGAAGAGACAGCCAAATCGATTTGTAGTCGCTTAGATGAGAACAACCGGCTTCCGGGATATCGCCACACCTATATGGAAATAGATGATCTGGCAAAGAAAAGCCTGTGAGTGTGCAAAAAGCACCCCGTCTCAGCCAACGCTGGGATGGGGTGCTCTTATTTTCCAGATTACTTCAATCCCGCTTCACAGCATCAAATGCTCCACAGGCTGCAATCTGTTTGACTGCCGCAATTGCCTCATCATATGGTAACGGCTGATTCTGGAAGTAGTTGGTGATGGTGTCGTAGTCCTGCTTGTAGATCCCTTTGTTGAGGAGCTCCTCCAGCAAAGCGGGGATGTTTACCCCCGGCTGAGCAGAGGGGCAAATACTCATCTTGGCTCGATGCTCTCGTACCTCGCCAACAAGCTGACAGAATGCATCATCCATCGTCACCCTGGGAAGAAGCATATAAATGTCATAGATATGTCGGGAATGCCGTTTGATTTTCCCTTCTAGATAGTAGTCGCAGAGAGCAAAGACCTTGTCGATTAGGGTCCGATCCAGAGTTTGGACTGTCATCGCAAAGGGTTGAAGCTGATATTCGTCCACTACCTCGGCATTTTCTTTCACAAGAAACTGGTAGACCATGCTGTCAACTGGCTTCTGCTCAGTCGGGAAGGAGATAGAGCCCAGAGCTGTCTCCAGCATAACGCCGGAAGAAAGGCTGTCTGTGGGAACCCCGACAATGGGCACATAGGAAAAGGTGTACCGATTATAGTCCCTCCGGCTCCGGGTATCCTCCCAGTCTGAGATGGGTAGCCCCAGTTCTTGGCTGATACCAAGGATAATCTCGTTCTTTAGGCGTTTGCGCTGCCCTTGGGAGAGATTTTCGGAGAAAGTGATGTCGATATCCTCAGAAAACCTATCAATCGCATGATGACACTTAGATAGCGATGTGCCACCCTTAAAGACACAATCCGGGGCACGCTCAGCAAGAAGTTTAAGGATCATGGTAACATAGTAGTCCTTCTCCACAATGGGGACGGGCTGCCCCGATGAAGTGGCCGCAGACATCACTGCCTCTCGGAAGAGGTCTTTGTCCTCATGCAAGTACATCGTACAACCTCAAATCATAGAAGTTTTTGTATACCTTCTCAGGGAAGAGTGAGATATAGCAATCGACATCTTCCTTTGTGATCCTGAAGGACTCTACGAGCTTGGCAAGTCGAGCAGAGACCTTCTCAGGATCATCATCAACGTATTCCTCATAGTCTTTCAGGAAATCTAGGAACTGAAGAACACGCCGGTTCTTGCCTGTCACCTCTGCCCTAGGACGGCGAAGGGCGATTTTGCGTCCGGCCAGAGATACGACCCGGAAACTTCCTCCAGCACTATTGGACACAATCTCCATTGTATAGGGGACCTGCATAGTCAGACCAAGCATATTGGAGAATGTGAAACCCGAAAAGTAGCCTTCAATCTTCCCGCCACGCTCAATATATTTGTAGCTGGCAGCGACTTCGGGCGTCAAGCCTGTGCTTCCCTTAAGCCTGGATTGAGAAGGGAGATAGTAAATGCCCGTGTCAAAACGCTTGATTTTTTCTGCATCGCAGAGCTTCTTGAACATCTGCCGGAGCGTATTATCGTTTACATCAGGTAGCTTGATATCTGCGAGGAAAATGGGCTCATCAGGTTTGTAATTGCTTATCAAATACTCGTAAAGCATGGAGGGACACCTCCTTGTAACAAAACTTGAGATGGACAGTCAATCTCTGTTATCTGGATTATAACACATATTGAACACCGCTGTCAACATCCGTTACGGAAAAGCTCCGGGGTTATTTTTCCTCGGAGGTCTGTGCGTGAAGAGTCTGTTTCACTTGCTGGACAATGGCAAGCAAAGCCTCTATCTCTTGGGGAGTACAGTCCTCAACAATTTTCAAGAACTCCCCTTCATAGACAGCCTTTCCCTCGCTTGTGTTAAGGCGAAGAAGATGGTCAGCGGAAACATCAAGAGCCTCCGCAATTTTGATGAAAGTTGGAATACGCATCACGACTTTCCCGAGTTCTATATTACTAACTCGAGGGAGATCGATGCCTGCCTTGGATGCCAGAGCTGCCTGACTCATACCTTGTGCAATTCTGGTCGCACGGATTCGCTCTCCCAGTCTCTTTGCCAGGGGATCGCCAAGCTTCTCCATGTATACCATCCTCTCATCGCATATAAGCTATATTGAAAATAGTATATAGCGGAAAGATAAATTTCGATATAACGTATAGAGCAATTTCATAGCAAATACGCTATAATGATACCGACTATTTTTTTAGGAGGTACCATTATGACGCTCAACAACGTGGCCATCGGCAAGAGGATCCAGACCATCCGGAAAAAGCGTGGGCTTTCGCAGTTTACGCTTGCGGGGATCGTGAATCGAAGCTCAGGGTACATAAGCTATATCGAAACAGGGTTTAAGTCCATGAGCCTCGAAACCTTCGTGGCCTTGGCAAATGCCCTCCAGGTGTCCTCGGACGAGTTGCTGGTAGACTGCCTGGAAAACACGGTGAAGGCATCCAACCACAGCTTCGCCTCTATTCTAGCTGACTGCTCGGAATATGAGCGCCGTGTCCTAGAGGATATCGTCATTGCCTCAAAAGCCTCGCTGAGAGCGAACAGGGGTTATGTCCGTACCCGCAGGTAGTTGCCTTTCGTACATATCTCACAGTATTTTCCGCAATTGTTCGTTCCATATGAATATCGACTATTCCCGCTAACCTTGGTATGTTTGTGAGTGACAAAAGGCCAGGGCGATAAGTTATGCCCTGGAAGCTGACTCCAGTATACCTTGGAGAAGTGAAAAGGCAAGAAACCCACAGTCAGATACTTGACTGATGGTTTGGGACTCCAATCTTAGCATGTCCTCAGAGGTTTTTTATATGATTTTGGATTTTTCAATATGATTTTGAAAACTCCCTTTTATTGGACATCCAATCTGCTACAATGGCTACCACAGGAAGGTGAGAAATATGATTTATTATACTGGTGATATCCATGGCCGCCCCCAAGGGCTTCAGGAATACTTCGAAAAACACAAACCCTCCGAGGGTGACATCCTTGTGATCCTTGGAGATGTCGGCGCCAATTTCTATGGCAATATGACAGACAAGAAGGTCAAGAGGGTCCTTGACAGCCTTGGCCTGACAGTCTTCTGTATCCATGGGAACCACGAAATGAGACCCTCCAGCATCCCGACATACCAACAAAAGGAGTGGAACGGTGGCCTTGTCTGGTTTGAACCAGAGTTCCCTAACCTTCTCTTCGCCAAGGACGGTGAGATCTTCACCATAGAGGACATCCGGCATCTGGTCATTGGCGGTGCCTACAGCGTGGACAAGTTCTACCGTATCGCAAGAGGGGTTGGCTGGTGGGAGGATGAACAGCCTTCCCCGGAAATCAAGGCATATGTGGAGCAGCAGGTGGCGAACAACTCCTTTGATGTCGTCCTCTCCCATACTTGTCCGGCCAAATTTAAGCCCATAGAAGCCTTCTTGCCTGGAATTGGCCAAAGCACAGTAGATGATAGTACAGAGGAGTGGCTGGACAAGATCGAAGAGTTGGCAGCCTATAAGCTCTGGCTGTGCGGCCACTGGCATATCGATAAGCGGGTCGGGAAGATGTGCTTCTTCTATCATACCTTCGTTGAAAGCGAAGAAATCAAGGGCGAGCTCCGAGTCTGCAAGTGAGGATGTGCTGAACAATGGAGATTGAAGTGGATGAGGAGAGCAAAACAGTCGCTTTCTGGCTGACTCGCTACGAGGGGCAGAGTGACCGTGTTCGCAAGGGTCTGACCCCGCTGTTTGGGCGGTTGAAGGGCGAAGGGTACCTTTCGGTGGTATTCCTATCCGGCAAAGAGCCGCTGGTAGAGGTGACTTCTGCCTTGCTCAGACAAAACCTTATCTCACACACTCCAGAGGAGGAACATTCAAATGACCTATGTCATGTCCGACATCCACGGCAACCCGAGGAGGTTTCGCTCCATCCTTCGCCAGATTGAACTCAAGAGTGAGGACACTCTCTACATTCTTGGCGATGTGATCGACCGGCATCCTCACGGCATCAAGATACTTCGGGAGATCATGGCAATGCCAAATGCCAAAATGCTCCTGGGCAATCACGAATACATGATGCTTCGAGCCATTGGTGAGCCTTATGATGGACCGCAGGACATACAGGACTGTGACCCTAGAGACCTTCTTAGAGTGTGGTATCGAAACGGAGGGGACGTTACCCACCACTTCTGGAAGCATACCCGACTTGCGGTACGAGCCGAGATTCTTGACTACCTGAAGGCGCTGCCGCTCAATATGGACATCATTGTAGGTGGAAAGACCTATAAACTGGTCCACGCGGCTTCTCTTGACCGCTATGAGGAATATGTCCCAGAAGGGAAATCCCGAGAGACACGGACGCATTTCGTAGTGTGGAACCGGGACGCCTCTCTGGACAATGCTCGACTGGGTGGATACTTGATATTCGGACATACCCCCACATGTCATATCACACTAGATAATCCGATGTGCATTTGGCGTGAAGGCTATAGGATTGGTATCGACTGTGGGTCCGGAAGGCCAGACACGCAGCTTGTCTCCTGGCAGCCTGTCTGTGGGCGATTAGCTTGCCTTCGACTTGATGACATGAAGGAGTTTTACTCAGAGGAGCCTGGTCTAGAACTCAGGTAAAAGGGTGAACAAACGTGGAAAAGCTATATGCACCTCAGGTAGACCGCTTTGCGAGCATCCTTGGGAGGTTCAATTACATGGGAGCAGAGCGGAACACATCTTATGACTCCGAAACCTATCGGCTACTGGATCAACTCTTCCAGAAGCTCGACCTCATCGAACAGCGGCCTAACTCCGATGGCATCTGGGATCTTTGGCTTCAAGCAGACCGTGGCCCCATCGAGGCGTTCGGGAGTTTCAAGGAAATGCAGGAAGACGAGGAAGTGAGCTCGTATGAAGAGTATGTGGAGCTGTGGAAGGAGAGCTACCCAGATGAACACTACTGGTATAGCTTTACTGCTGTACGACACTCGGACAATGAGTACCGGGGCGTGTTTCTCCGCCATCGACAGGTGATAAGCCAGTTTTCTACGGTTTCAGAGGACTATCCCATGGATATCCACGAATTTGTGAAGTGGTTAGTGGATGCTGTTGACGAGTGCATTGCGAAGCTGAAAGCTGGGACATATAACAGAGAAGTTGCAGAAAACCTCCCACCCCAGCATAGGACGGGCTATATCCTCCAGAGGGACTTCTGGTCGCTGTTCCCGGAATGCAAGGATGAACTTCTGGGAGGGTTTACGCCGGAAGAGCTCAGTGCCTTCACCGCATTGGTTCAGGCCCAGGAACGAGGCAAGAACCAGGGAAGGCGGTTGGCACAGATGACCTCAGGGGACTTTTTTCGTTTCTGCGCCATGGGCTATACAGCCAATGACTATTCAGACTTGCAGCTCTCGCCTAGAGAGCAGTACCTGAAACACGCAGATGGCCGAGATGAAGGCTTGACCGCTCTACCAGAAGATGACCCCGTGTCCTTTTCGGAGTGGCTCAACAGCAGCAGAGGGGGTGTCCACCCGTGGGAGATATGCCGAGGAGGAAACTCTACGCACATCGATCTCTTTCCTCGGCAAGATGAAAAGGGATACTTTCTGGTGCTTGACGGTGACTCGTGGGGACGAACCGCAGAGACCATAAAGATATTCCTTGCACTTAGCAAGGCAGGCATCCCGGTCGTTCTTCGTGAGGACAAGACCCTTGGAGACCGGGTGGCTGGCATCGAGAAGATGGGGATTGTTCCAGAAGGTGTGTTTCCGCGATACTGTCACAGTTTCTTTCCTGGCGAACATATCATTGACTTTACAAATTTGCCGCTGGAGCATCGGGAGGAGCTTTCAAAGCTCTGTGTATGGCAGCCGATTCCAGAGATTAGGCTTGTGGACTAGGAGAGAGAAAATGAGCTATGACGTTAGGCTATTGGACCCGGTCACCAGGAAAACGCTCCATACCGATGCCCCGCATGATATGCGCGGAGAAACCTATGTGGTAGGAGGAACCACTGAACTCTGGCTGAATATCACATACAATTATCACGCAACCCTCGCCCGACCGGACGTTTTGGAAAAAAAAGGAATTGAAGAAATATACGGCATGAGTGGTGCTGAAAGCATCCCCGTCTTGAAAAAGGCTGTCGATAATCTTGGTGACGAAACTAGCCCGGATTATTGGGAATCCGCTGATGGGAATGTGAAAAAAGCCCTCCTCCAGCTCATAGCCATGGCAAAACTCCGGCCTGACGGTATCTGGGATGGTGACTAGCGAGAGAGAGCATTGTGAACTCAGCCCCACGAGCAAGGCAATGATGGAGTTTGCCGCAGAAACCCTGTGGCTACTCCACTACAACGACTGCGCCTATAAGCAGGGTGTAATTTCTGAACAGATATACCGTCGCATGGACCTGGCAATCAGGACACGGAAACAAACGTGGAAAGAGGTGAAGGACAGTTGATCAGCCGCAAATTGTTTGTAGATACCCTTGTGGGCATCAAAAAGGAATTCGAAAATCGAGAAAGACCTACAGGATCCCAACGACCTCTATGATTTCCTGTTAGACGGGGCGGTCAAGGCTACGGACGTAGAAGCATTGCTTGTCGATGTCCCTGCGAAGGAACATGACCTGCTGCCCCAGAAGATGATCGAACAAACGGACTTCCTGCAATACATGGATGCGGTGCTGAACTACCTCGAAACCCACGATATCGTTATTCAAATCGCCCAGGAGGGCGAGGGAAAGTACGTTGTGATGGGGGCGAAGCTATACCATCAGCTCTTCGAAGAGCATAGGCGCCTGGAATTAGGAAACGAGGACAACATGGTCACCGTGGAGATTGAGATCGACCCGGATCTGGAGTGTAGAGCAAGGCAGGCCCTCGAAGGAACAGGGTTTACCTTAGAACAGGTCTGTGAGATGTTCATTGTATGGTGTGCCCACTACCCCAAAGATGCCTCGAAATGGATTGAAGGGGCCAAGAAAAGGCAGGAGGAGAGAGAAAAAACCTCTGCCGAGGGTGAGCAGGAGCCGGAGTAGCCTTTTCAAGCACGACTTCAATGACAGTAACCTCATTCCGTTGTAGAATGGGGCCATCAAGGACAAGGAGGACATCGATATGAATCTGAAAGAGGCGTTTCGCTACCAGAATGCGATTCAGAGCATGCTCTCGAGTGCTCTCGCAGAGCTGCAGGATCGCTCCAATATCCTAAAGGTGTCGACCACCCACTTCCGTAGCAAGGTCAGATCTGATGCCCAGGATGTTACAATCGAGGACAATGCCAACAGCGAGTATGCGGGCAAGGCCAACCTGCTGGTGGACTTTGCCGCCATGCTCCTGGCTGAGAAGGAAAAGCTCACCAAGGCCATCCATGATGCAAAGGTTTCCCTGGACGTGGATATGGATGGCGAGGTGGCGCTCAACCAGGAGCGGCAGCGGTTTGCCTCCACGCTTCGTGCCATGACCGGCTATAAGAGCAGCGAGGTAATCCTCCCCAACGGCGGGAGCGGGCTCTGTTTCAATGGTGAGGGCAACCAGGTTGCCTATCACTGCGAGGCCAAGAGGGTTACGACCATCGACTTCGACCGGAACAAGATTCGCATCCTGGCGGCCGAGCTGGGTAAGAAATCCGATGGGATCTCTGCCGAGCTGGACAAGTGCATGGTCAATACCGAGGTGAGCTACGAGGCGTCCTTCGATGTGAACGACAACTTCGATGCGGTGTTCTCCAAGTTCATCGAGGATCAGGCCAAGGCCTAAAAGAACCCTGGGTTCATTTTGGGCGCAGGGGCCATGGCAGAATGGAGAGCGCGCAAGGGCCGGTTCAGGTGCAGATGAACTATAAGGCTGCACAAACCCCAGCACCTCCGGATAAGCATCTGCTAAATGCTTGATTGAGCTTGAAAACTCAAATAAAAGATATGTAAGTTGCTTCGTCCAGTGCTAAACGTCCAAGCCATTCTCTCTCCATCCGCAAGACCTTATTTCGACTTAGCCCTTCATCGCTTCACAAACACTTTCTGCCCTTTGAGGCAACTACACTATTCAGCGAAGTCACAGCTTGTCTATCAAAAGAAAACCCCTGTGGTACCTGGCGATAGCACAGGTTGTGGATAAGGGCCTAAGCAACCTCGAAGTTCTGCCATGCCCCTTGCGCCCAAAGAGCTTCTCCCCAAGAAAAACCTGAGCGGCAAGCCTCAGCTTGCCGCTCAAAAGAAGCGATATGATCGATGCGGTTTGTGGAAACCAGGATCTCATTCATTGGTACGCCTAAGAGCTCACTTAAAGCGAAGAGGTTATCAACGCTCGGCAAACTCTGTCCGTGCTGCCATTGGTAGATGGCCTGAGGTGCCTCGAAGCCGAAGAAACCCTGAAGATCACGAACACTAAGACCACGTTTTTGACGAAGCCTGGAAATGTTCGCCCCGGTTGCCTTCGCATCAATGACAGGGAACTGAATCACAGACATGGCAATCGCCTCCATTCTTAAAAGTAATGCCCCGACAAGCGGGATATTACAGAATAACGGATAGATCTGCAAAATGCAATAGGATATGGCTATTTGTAATAAAGATGTAAAGGAGGCCGTGCTAGTGCTCCAACCCAAGTACTATACCAGATTCCGAAAGTTTTCTTTGTTCAATTGCCACTATATGTTTTTTGACACGGAAGAGTATCTGGCCGACTCCCTGTTCATCCAACATCAGATCACGGTGAAGTTCCAATTTGAGTATGCCTCACCGGAAGGCCCCTACCTGGCTGTCTTTTGTTCTGTCAGGAAGAAGGACGAGGACGAATTCCTAGAGGCCCTACAGGAACTGCCAGACAAGATGCTCCTCTTTGGCCATACCGACTACCTCCAGGCCAGTACAGCCTTTTTTGATAAGATCAGGGAGGGCAGGAAAGGGCGGGAGCCACTGAGCGAGGAAGGGGAACGCAAAATTTTCCTGCAACGTTATCCTTTCCTACGAGTCAACGGCTCCGATGCAAGCTGCCTGGATGAGTTGCCTAAGGGATGGCGAAAGGCCTTTGGCATGGAAATCTGCAGGGAGATCAGAAATGCGCTGAAAAGTGTCAATGCGCTTGGTGAGTACACAGTACTGCAGACAAAAGAAAAGTTTGGAGCTCTCTGCTGGTATGACTCTGGGGCACCAGATGAGGTGTCGAAGATTGTCGAAAAATACACAGAGATTAGCAAAAGGGTCTGCGTGTTCTGCGGGAAAAGGGCCACTAGGATTACAACTGACTGGATTTGTCCATTCTGTGACGAGTGTCTTGGAACAGGGAGTGCAGAAACCAGAAAGCCTTCTGTATCAATCGATGAATACTACAAAACAGAGAATAAAGATGAAGGGAGGGAGACCTGTGAAGCAATTGGTACCAGTGAAGAAACAGAGCAAGAAAGCTCAGCGTAGCTTCTTTGCCCAAAAGCGTGGCTCATGGATGGGACTCAATCCAGTCACACGCACCGTGCAGAGCAGGAAAGCGTATGACCGAAACCGAGTTAAGCAGGCAGATCGCCGCTCTCCCGAAGAGTCCGGCTGACCGACAAAAGCAAAAAATCAAGCGCAGCCAGCGGAAATACCAGGGACAACAAAAAGATGACCGCTTGCTCTCCCTGGTAAGGCTTCCCGGATATTTCCCGTATCGAGGATACTTGACCTGTGACGTTAGCACAAGGAGCCTGTTACATACTGGTGTCTACATCAAATACCCAAAATCTAGCAACCGGCAACGACATCTCAAGCGCCAGTCGGCAAAGAGAGTCCGAAAGAATCCGCTTCATCGAAAGGGGAATCAGTACCGCAAGGTCTTTGATTACAGATGGGAGCTAGATTGAACCGGAGGAATAAACATGGATATACCAGAGGAATTTGTACTCGTTACAATCTTCGATCCTGGCCTCCCCTCGTTCGTCAGCGGCGAGGTTGAGTACCTGGGATCCAAGACTGTGGCGGGAAGGGTCAACGAGGGTGGAATCCGTGTCCCGAAAAAGCTTATCTTCAAAGGAAAGCGAGAACAAGTACACCGTCACTGGCAACACAGCCATGAGAACTGCTGGGGTTTCCCTTATAGGCTTAGAGCAGGTTTGATGAGAGTGGAATGCTATTATTTTAAGCTCGAACGAGAATACGTTCGGGCTGTTCAGTTTAACTTCCATGGGCTCAAATACCTCAGTGATGCATCAAAGCAATGGGAACCCATCAATGCGGAAGATTGCTGGGGAAACGATGGCGTTCTGGCTGGGGATGAACCCGGTGACATCTACAATACTTTGCTGATGATAGATCGGCGCTTCAAGATGCTTGCAGACGTCAAGGCAGACATGGCAGATCCCCAGCCGTTTGACTACAAGCAATTCTTTAACGAAGTATTCGCTGATGGGTGAGGAACGGCAAATAAAATATCAGGCATACTGCCATTTCATAAAAAAGCTGTAGGAACTGAATTTACAGTCCCTACAGCCCTTTGAGCCTCTTCCATCAGGCTAGTGGTGTTTATTCATCTTCTGAACCCTCTGCACATTTCACTTCGATTTGCTCATCGTTGAAAGCCCCGACAGGATATTCACAAATGTGTCCTGAGACAATCATTTCCCTTCCGCAGGAAGTGCATTCGTGAGAAAAGGAGAACTCATACATGATCTCTTCTCCCATTTGACGCTCATAGGTGCTTGTCTCGCACTCCTCGGTCATGTCCACGACAGTTTTCGCTTTGCAATAGGGGCAAATCACAATGCGCTTTAAGCTGATATGGTCATGTTCATCAAAGTAGAAGATTTGATCCACCGGAGTGTTAAGCGCATGAGATATGTCCAGTGCTAGTTTGAGTGAGGGGTTATATTTCCCGTTCTCTAGATTGCCAATGGTCTCACGGCGCACATCGACCAGGGCAGCAAGGTCGGCTTGCTGCAACCCCTTCTCTTTCCGTAGCTCATGGAGCCTAGTGTGTAGTGGAGACATCTTAGCTCCCCCTTTCCATCATGAAGAAAACGGATCCTGCCGTTAACTCGCCAACACCGACAATCAGGCAGTAACTCTGGCTGAAGTCGAGCTTAACCACTAGAGAATTCACAACAAGCAGTACCGCCGTGGTAGCCATAATTGCAACAAACCCAATCGAAAGGGCTTTTTGCAGATGCTCTCCCGCCATTTCGTCAAATGAGTCACGCTTTGGTAACAATGAGATTGTCGTGGCGATGAAGGACAGCCCGAGCAAAATATACTCCAGAATTCCTTCGCGTGCAGCCAGGTTGGTGATACGAAGTATGCCAAGCAGAGTCCACATCAAGCCAACCCCTGCATACATAATCGTTATCCCCATGGTCACAGATAGCTTTTTCATAGATATTCTCCTTTCGGCTGTGGTGCATTTCGCTCCTATATGCGAAATATACCACAAGAAGGGAGGCTTGTCAAGTAAAATGTGCGAAATATCTCTCACAAACCTGCATTCACGTTTTTGTTGACTTTGGTGAATAGCTTTTGCTGAAAAGGTGTGGCATTGTGTTGGCTGCCGCCAATGGTGGCAAATCAAAAACAGGAGGAAAAAGCACAATGACAACCGAAAGAGCACAGGAACTGCAGTCTGCCATCACCAAAGAGGCCCTTGCCCTAATGGTCATCCACGGGGACTATGTCTGCACTGCGACCGAAACGGATGACATCCACGTCTCGCACTTTGAGAAAGTTGTAAAGCTCGTAGGCGAGGTATGGGGTCTTTCCGAAAAGGTGACCACAGCGAACCTGACCATGCTTGACCAAGAACGGGATGTAGTTCGAAAGCTCAGTGCCGGGGAGGATGTGGAACACATCATGCCGGAGAATGAACTCCCCATGAATGCCACCGGCATGGAAACCTTGGACAACATCTGGGGCCTCTTTGAGACTGCTGTCGCTGTGGATGACCAGGAGCAGCGCACAGCACTCCTCAATCTGGCCCAGGAACTTGCAGAGTGCCAGAACTTGCTGGACTGGATCGAAAAGAGCCCTGCTGAAAAGGAGCTGCCCGAGATTGCGGTGAGCTGAGAGAAGGCAATTGCCAGGGGGCTTCTCGACTGTGAGGAGCCCCCCACCTTTGGTAAGGAGTGTATAGCATTAATTGACAGACAATCCATTTTGGGGTACTATTAACGCATAGAAGGAGGAATAGAAATGCAAAGAGCGTGGATACCAGTCCCCGGAACGTCTCACGCAGATGCTCCGCAGCTTTTTGAACGGCCCGGCCTTTTCCGCCGTGGTGGACGCATGAGGAGGGGCTTCATGGATACGCAGATGATCTTGCGCTATCTCACCGACCTGAGCGCCAACAACGACCGGGAGTGGTATCACGCGCACAAGGCGGACTACCAAGCGGCCAACGCGCAATTTGAAGCGTTGCTGCAAGCCCTGATCCTCCGCATCGGAGAATTTGACGGCAGCGTTCTGGGTCACGCGCCCAAGGAGCTGACCTTCAAGCTGGTTCGGGACACCCGGTTCAGCCACGACAAATCCCCCTACAACCCCGCGTTCCGCGCCCACATTTCCTCCATGGGCAAGCTGCCTATCCCCGTGGGCTACTACCTGATGCTCAAGCCCGGCGGGCAATCCTTTTTGGGCGGCGGCCTGTTTGCCGATCTGTTTAAGGACGCCACCAAAATGGTGCGCGACCATATCTCCGCCCACGGCAGCCGGTGGAACGAGATCATCACCGCCCCGGCATTTCAAGCCCATTTCACCGTGGGCGGCACACGCTTGAAGAACGTCCCTTCCGGATACGATCCCGCCCACCCGCAGGCCGAATACTTAAAACACAAAAGCTGGTATCTGGAACATCCCATTCCGGACGCCGACCTTTTGGACGGCGCAGCCTTTCTCTCCCACGCGGCAGAGATCTTTCGCCTGATGAAGCCGTTCAACGACTTCCTTAACGCCGCCCTCGCCCGGTTCAAAATGCCGGAGCGGTGATCCCTCCATCTGCAAGCCCGGCCTCCCACGGTGAGGCCGGGCTTTTTGCCGTTTTTCTTGCGTCTCTTTTCTTGACAGTTCTTTGGGAAAATGGTATGATACACAATAATGGCAAGAAAATAACTGTTGTTTTTCGTCAAAATAAACAAAAGTCAGGAAGGAGCTGTCGCCCCCGCAACGTTAAAAATCCGATCTGCGGAATGTTTCCATCTATTTCTTAGGGAGGAATGAGGTTCATGAAAAGAAAGTTCACCAAAATTACCAGTTGTCTATTGTGTCTTGCCATGCTGTTCAGCATGGCAATGCCCGCCCTCGCAGTGAGGGCGGATGACGAAGCCATTCCCATTGACGCCCCCGCCCCCGACGAGGACGGCGGCAGCGTTCTGGATCTGAACGACTTTTTTGAGGACGCGGAGGCTTCGCTCCTTGCGAACGAGAATCCCTTCGATGTCACCGGGGAGTATGAGATCTATCCCACTCCCCACAGCGTGACTTACGCCGACAGCACGGTAACGCTGCCCGCCACCATGCAGGTGACCTACACCGGCAGCATCGACTCCTACACCAAGGATCGCGCCGTGGAAGCCTTCCAGCAGGCGGGGGTGACCCTGAGCGAGAGCGCCAGCACCGCCGTCAAGCTCCAAGTGAGCATCAAAGCGGACGGCGACGGCGTGACCACTGCTACCGCCAACCTCTTTGACAAGACCAGCGCCTATAAGCTCACCATCGACGCCAACGGCGTCACCGTGGTGGGCGTGGACACCGACGCGGCGTTCTACGGCCTGACCACCGTAAAGCGCATCCTCCAGCAGGTGACGGGCAAGCAGGTCAAGCACCTCACCGTGGAGGACTATGCCGACGTGCCCTTCCGCGGCTTCATCGAGGGCTACTACGGCAACCCTTGGACGGTGGAGGATCGCGCCGCCCTGATGAAATTCGGCGGCGAGCTGAAGATGAACATCTACTTCTACGCCCCCAAGGACGACCCCAAGCACAGCACCAAGTGGCGTGAGTTGTATACCCAAGAAGAATTGGAGACGAAGATCCGTCCTCTGGCTGAGGCGGGCAACAAGTCCAAGTGTTACTATGGCTTTGCCCTTCACCCCTTCTGGGCGGAAGGTATCAACTATTCCGATGAAGCCCAGTATGCCGCTGACTTGGAGGTTCTGAAAGCTAAGTTTGAGCAGGTCATGAAGGTGGGCGTGCGCCAAATCGCCGTACTGGCCGATGACCGGGGTCTGCCCAACGTCGCCAGCGGCAACACCGAGGCTCAAAACACACGGGCCAGTTATGTGCGCCTAATGACCGACCTGACCGAGTGGGTCTCCTCCGCGGAAATGCAGGAGAAGTATCCCGGCCTGAAAACCTCCATTCCCTTCTGCCCCAACGACTATATGGGCAACGCCTCCAGCGCCCAAATGCAGACGCTGAAGGAGTTGCCCGACAGCGTGCCCATCATCCAGACCGGCGGCGCGATCTGGGGCAGCGTGAGCAACTCCTACCTGACCACCTATCGGAATAACATGGGCGACAAGGGCACCTTCATGTGGATCAACTGGCCCTGCTCCGACCAGTCCAAGAGCAGCCTGATCATGGGCGCCCACGACACTGTTCTCCGCAGTGACCTTACCCAAGACGATATCGGCACTCTGCGGGGCATCATGCTCAACCCCATGCAGCAGTCCGAGCCGTCCAAGGCGGCTATTTTCCAAAACGCCGACTACGCTTGGAACGTCTGGAACGGCAGCGACAGCGCCCAGCGCATCGCCGACGTCTGGGACGACTGCTTTAAGTACGTCGACCACGACAGCGCCATTGAGACAGCGGAATCCGCCGCTCTGCGGGAACTGGCCAAGCACATGATCCATAACAACGGGAGCGGTTGGCGAGGCGACTGGCACGAGAGCGCTGTGCTGAAGGACACTTTGTCCGCATTCCGCGACAAGCTCTCCACCAACAGCTTGACTGCTGACGACATTACCGCCATGCGGAGGGAGTTCGAAACCCTCCACGACGCCGCAGTTCTTTATAAAGGTAAGACCTCCGGCAATCTGCGTATTCTGGGCCAGCGCAAAAGCGACGGTACTTATGTTGACAATCAGGAGCAGATGGCGCCTTGGCTGGATTATTGGGTGGAGTTCACCCAAGCCAATCTGGACTTCTTAGACACTCTTTCCCTGCTACAGAGCAATTCCGACGGCAGCAAAAACGCCGAGATCATCAGCAAATACCTGTCCGGCCAAAATAATTTGACCGCCGCCAACAGCCACAGTTTCCTTTATGTGAATCACTACGAAAGCGCGCTGGCCGGCGGCGAGTACATCGCCCCCTTCACCGATGTCCTCCAGAGTACTCTGGCGGAAAAAGCGGGCTATCTTCTTCGGGGTGAGGAGGAGCCGCTGATCGAAACCGTCATCACCAACCGCGGCACGCCTAATGAGGGCACGCTGGAAAGTGTGCGGGACGGCGATCTCTCCACCTATATCAGCTTCCATTCCCCCGCCTCCGCCGCTGTCGGCGATTACATCGGCGTCCTGTATAACCGTTCCACCCCCATCGACAGCATCCGCTTTGACATGGGCGATGCAGGCCAGAAAAACAGCTTTACCGCCGCCAAGCTGGAGTACACCGAGGACGGCGTGACATGGCAGGATGTTCCCGGCACGCCCACCGTGGTCATGGGCACAGGCGGAAACACCGGTAAGATCGCCTCGATAGAGCAGACCGGCCTCGGTTTAAGCCTCAAGGGCATTCGCTTGACCGCTACGGCTGCCGTGAGCGACATTTACTTGAGCATCAAGGAGATCACCATCAACGGCAAGTCGGGTTCTGAGCCAGAGCAGCCTGCCATCGGCGAACAGTACTCCATTCAAAATGTCACTCTGGGCAGCTTGACCGTCGCAAGCGGACAACTGTCCAGCATGACCGACGGCAATCCCGCTACCATTGTCATGCTGAAAAATGCCAGCGGTGCAGACAACTGCCCGGCTAATGCGTATGTGGAGCTGAATTTAGGCTCTGAAAAGCCGGTCGGCAGTATTGTCGTTACCGTAGACTCCTCCAAGCCCGCCGACTCCATGACCGCCACCGTCCAGTACTGGGACGGTTCTGCTTGGCAGGATATCCAAAGCGGTTTGACCGAAAGCTTCACGGCGGAATTCACCTCCCGCGGCATTACCACCAGCAAGCTGCGGCTGCTGAATCCCGCTGAAAAGGGTTGCTGGATTCGTTTCGCGGAGGTCGCCGTCTACGGCCCTACTCCCGGACAAAGCTCCGTTGACAAGATCCTCTACCAGAGCGACGCGGTGAAGAAGATCACCAACCCCGTGGGTGAATTGGCCGATGACAAGGCTTCTCTCGCCGCCGACAACGTGATGCTTCGCCCCGGTGAGTTTGTGGGCATCTCCCTGCCTACCCCGCGCCGGGTCACCGACATCGTCGCCGACTACACCCCCGCCCCCGGTCTGGTGCTTAAGGTGGGCATGAACGAGGCGGAGTTGGAGGTCGTAAACTTCGGCGCGGCCCAGCTCTTTGCCAATGACAGCTCCGTCATTGACTACAATGCCCCCGCCCGTTATGTCCGGCTGGAAAACGAGGGCGAGCAGACCATCTCCTTCCAGCTCAACGAGCTTTCTGTCCAGTCTGAGGAACCGCCCTCCGGTATCCACTTCCTCAGCTCCACCGTCGGCGGTGAAGCGAATAACGAGGACGCCCGAAAGCTGGGCACGACCGGCAATTGGTTTGACGGCAATGTGGACACCAAAGCCAAGTTCTGTGCCTCCCAAGTCAGCGGCCAACACGTCACCTATGATCTGGGTCAGACCCGTCAGATCCGGGATCTGCGCCTCATCGTTCAGGACTCCCAGATGGACTATCCCCGTCACGCCAAGGTGCAGATCTCTGCAAGTGCAGACGGCCCTTGGACGGATGTGATCACCATTGACACCTCTGCCAATGCCAGCACCTCCGCCGGCAACGACACCGAAGGCGGCTGGGTGAACATCAGCGCATACCCCAACTACAAGTCTCTCTACAACGAGCTTGTCACCCCTCAAAACGCCCGCTATCTGCGTGTTCTCTTTACCGAGAATTTCGGCGACCGCTGGTTGGAGTTGAACGAGATCGTCATCAACGGCGGTGACACCGCCCAAGCGGAATACGTCTCCGCTTACAGCGACCCCACCATTGAGGTCGATCCCATTGAGCCCAGCGCAAACTTCACCCCCGACAAGCTTATTGACGGCAACCTGACCACCGGCTTCCGTCCCAACATGGACGGCGTGACCTCCGGCAGCCTCATCTACCGTCTCTCCGACGAGACCTCCATCGGTCAGATCAATCTCGTCCAAGGCGAGACCAGCGGCGTCAAGCTCGCCATCCGCCCCGTGGGCGAGACGCAGTTCAAGGAGCTGGCGACCCTCACCGGCGGTCTGAACCAGACCCCCATCAACGAGGACATCACCGGCGTGGCCGAGATCAAGCTCTCTTGGGACAATGTCACCCCCACCTTCTATGAGCTGATCACCATCCCCCGCGCCGCGGTGGTGGAGGGCGGCGGGCAAGCCCCCTCCGAGGTGGAGACCATCCCCATCAACAGCTATTCCGGCGACGCGCGCAAGGTAAACTTCGACGAAAACTGGAAGTTCAATCTGGGCGATGTTTCCGGCGCGGAGGCGCAGGTCTTTAACGACTCCGCTTGGCGCACCATCAACCTCCCCCACGACTTTAGTATTGACCAGCCTTACAGCGGCAGCGGGTGCGAGGCGGAGAGCGGCTGGCTTCCCGGCGGCACCGGCTGGTATCGCAAGAGCTTTACCGTCAGCCCTGACTGGGAAAATAACAAGGTCGTCTCCATCGACTTCGGCGGCGCGTACATGGAGACCGACGTCTATCTCAACGGCCACAAGCTGGGCGAGAACAAGAACGGCTACAACCCGTTCTCCTTCGTCCTGCCCTCCGAATACTTGAATTACACCGGCGAGAACGTGATCGCGGTCAAGGTGGTCAACACCATCCCCTCCAGCCGTTGGTATTCGGGCAGCGGCATTTACCGCAGCGTGAACCTCACCGTCACCAGCCCCGTCCATGTGGCCCGGTACGGCACCTACGTCAACCCCGTTAAGGGCAGCGGCAACGACTGGACGGTGAACATTAAGACCAACGTGCAGAACGACACCGCTTCCGCCGCCAACGTGACGGTGGAGCAGGCGATCTACGCGCTGGACTCCGCGACCTATAAGAAAACGGGCGCGGCGGTAGCCACCGACACCTCGTCCGTCACCAGTGTGAACGCCAACGCCAACGGCGAGGTCACCCAGACCATCAGCGTTTCTAACCCCAGCCTCTGGAACTCTTGGGACCGGGGCACGCCCAACCTCTACGTGCTGGTGACCACCGTCAAGCAGGGCAGCACGGTGGTGGACACCTACGAGACCGAGTTCGGCTTCCGCACCATTGAATTTACCACCGACGAGGGCTTTAAGCTCAACGGCGTGAGCACCAAGCTCAAAGGCGTCTGCCAGCACCACGATCAGGGCGCGCTGGGCGCGGAGGCGTGGTATCGGGCCATGGAACGGCAGGTGGAGATCCTCATGGACATGGGCTGCAACTCCATCCGCGTCACCCACAACCCCGCCGACGACGGGCTGATTGAGATCTGCAACCGCAAGGGCATCCTCATCATCGACGAGGCCTTCGACTGCTGGGATCGCTCCAAGAACAGCAACGGCAACGACTTTGCCCGCTTCTTCAACACCGCCATTTCCTCCGACAATACCGTCGTAGGCGGCGAAGGCCGGGTCTGGTCCCAGTTCGTGCTGGAGACCATGGTGAACCGGGACAAGAACGCCCCCTGCGTCATCATGTACTCTCTGGGCAACGAGATCCTGCAGACCAGCCCCCACGCGGGCTTCATTCAGATCATCAAAAATCTGGAAAAATGGGCGCACGACATTGACAGCTCCCGCCCCGTCACCATGGGCGACGACAGCCGCAACACCAACATTGTCACGGATGAAAACACCAACGCTTACGCATCCTTTGTCAACACCTACCTTGCCAACCACAACGGCGTGATTGGCTTCAACTACTGCAATACCCGTCCCGGTTCCGGCCGCGACAAGATGCCTGCCGCCCACAACAACGGCTGGCTCACCTACGGTTCTGAGACCGCCTCCCACATCAACTCCCGCGGCATCTATAACATCAAGGGCAGCGGGGCGCTGAACGGCGACAAGCTCCTTACCTCCTATGATAAGAGCCGGGTGGGCTGGGGCGACAGCGCCGCCGGCGCCTGGTGGTACACCGTCCGCTTCGACTACAACATGGGCGAGTATGTCTGGACGGGCTTTGACTACATCGGCGAGCCTACCCCGGCCAACGGGACCACCCTTGGCGCCGGCTGGAACGAAACCGCGCCCAAGAACTCCTACTTCGGCATCATCGACACCAACGGCATCCCCAAGGACAACTACTATCTCTACCGCTCCATGTGGAACGAGACCGACACCACCCTCCATGTCCTGCCCACCTGGGACCGGGAGGACTTGATGGTGGATTCCAACGGCAAGGTGGAGGTCGTGGTCTACTCCAACGCTCCCACCGTGCGGGTGTACCTCAACGGCGAGGAGGTGGGCGCGTCCCACTCCACTGAGACCACCACCGCCGCCGGGCACAAGTACCGCACCTATGAGGCTGCGGCGCTTCAGAACGGCGGGACCAACACCTTTACCCCCGGTTCTACCGACCACGGCGGCGACCTGACCGGCACCGCCATGTACTCCACCTTCAACGTTCCCTATGCGGAGGGCACTCTGGAGGTCAAGGCCTTTGACGAAAACGGTCACGAGATCACCAAGACCGTGGGCCGCGACATGGTCCGCACCACCTCCGGGGTCTCCAAGCTGGTAGCCACCGCCGACCGCAAGACCATCAAGAATGACGGCCGCGACCTCTCCTATGTCACCATCGACGTGGTGGACGCCAAGGGCGAGATCGTCAACGGCGCGACGCCTGAGATCAAGGTCTCCGTCACCGGCGACGGCAAGTTCATGGGTCTGGACAACGGCGTACAGCCCGACCACACCTCCTACACCTCCGACACCCGCAAGGCGGGTGCGGGCCGTCTGGTGGCCATTATCCAGTCCACCAAGGAGGAGGGTTCTTTCACCGTCACCGCTACCTCTGCCGGCCTCACCCCCGCCGCCGTCACCGTTTCCACCGGCGGCGCGGTTGCCGAGACCGGCGGCGACACCCCCGTGAGCTACGACCTGTCCAAGACCATCTACGTCCAGCTCAACACCGAGCCTGAACTGCCCCAAAAAGCCACCGTTACCCTTGGCAACGGCAATCAGGTGGAAAAGGCGATCACATGGAAGGAATATGACAAGAGCCTTCTGGCAACTCCGGGCGTGGAGTTTGCCATCACCGGCGTCATTGCCGACTACAACACTCCCATTTCCATCGGCGTTGTGGTGCTGGACAATGTGGTGGCCCTGCTCAACTACTCCGCCGCCGTTCAGGTAGGTCAAGTTCCCTCTCTGCCCGCCTCCCGTCCTGCCGTCATGGCGGATGGCACCGTGGTCAACGCCCAGTTTGCCGTGACTTGGGATGAGCTCCCCGAAAACGCCACCCGTAAGGCCGGCAAGGTGATCGTCAACGGCACGGCGGAGGTATTTGGTGAAACCTACAACGTCACTGCCACCATCCGTGTGGCCGCCCCCAGCTATGTGGACGGCGGCGAGGCCACCAGCGGCACGACCTACTATGTCGACGGTGCAAGCGTCGGATCCTCTGCGGCAAATACCCGCCCCTACTGGGCCGACGGCGACCTCTCCACCGTTTGGACGGGTTCGGAGGCCATCGGCTATTCCTTTGACACCGCCCAGAACGTCCACAAAATCGCCCTGACCTATCAGGGCACGCCCCCCACCGGCGGCGTCACCATCGCCGTCTCCGGCACCAACTACAGCAGCACCGAGGCCGCCCAAGGCTGGCAGACTGTCCACGTTACCCGAACGGTGAGCGGCAACACCGTCACCTATCAGATGGATAAGCCCTTCTCCGCCGAGGCGGTGAAGCTCACCTTCGCCGGTGAAGTGCATCTGGCCGACGTTGTGCTCACCACCGGTCTTGCCGTGTTTGATATCGGCTCTACCGCCGAGCTGGACGACATGAAGATCAACGGTCAGCCTGTCTCTGCCTCCCAGTTGGCCGCCAAGAGCATCCGAACCCCCGCCATCAACGGGGTCATCCACCCCATCAGCGACCACAACGTGGCCGTCACCATCCTGCCCGAGAACAAGAACAGCCAGATCATCCTTGTCACTGAATCGGAGAACCACGCGGAGCGCGCGGTCTACACCGTCCAGTTGGATGCCGGCTCCAACCCCACGGCGGAAGACGACTCCATGGACTATCCCTATACCAAAACCACCGCCACCGCGCCCAGCCAAAACAGTACTTCGGGCAATAACAGCGCCTCTGCCGCCGTGGACGGCAACCCCAGCACGATCTGGCACACCAGCTGGTCCGGCAATGATGCAATCGATTTGGCAAACCAGCCTGAACGCCGCTATATCCAGCTGAAGCTGGACGAAGTCACCAAGCTGGCTGCCCTGCGCTATCTGCCCCGCAGCGACGGCAAAAACGGCCGGATCATCGGATATGAGGTCTGGGTCAGCACGGCCGATACTGTCACCGCTGAAAGCAAGGACACCTTCACCAAGGTTTCTGAGGGCGATTGGGCCGAAAACACCGACTGGAAGCTGGCTACGTTCACCGTCCCGGCCGACGCCAAATATGTCCGTCTGTATGGCGTGCGCACCCAGACGGGTAACGCTGCCGAAACTTACGTGTCCGCCGCCGAGATCCGTCTCGTCAAAGCTCCTGACACCTCCAAGATCGACCTCTCCGAGGCGATCCTCACCGTGGAGCCCAACGAGTTTGAGTGGAAGAACGTGGGCATCCGTCCGGGCACCGGCACGGAGGGCGCGACGGTCACCGTCACCCTGCGGGGCAAGGTTTTGACGCTGCACGAGGACTACGAGCTGGGCTACGAGAACAACATTGACCCCGGCACGGCCTACATCTACGCCCGCGCCAAGGACGGCACCAACTATCAGGGCGCGGCGGCGGCCACCTTCACCATCGTAAAGACCGACGCCAAGATCACCTCCTTCCGGCCTGTCACCGTTCCCGTCCAGCCGGGCATTGATCCCACTGACAGCCTGCCCAAGACGGTCATGGCCTTCACCGACTCCGCCGACGGCCTGCCCATGGAGGTGGAGGTCACTTGGGATGATGTGCCCGCCGAGTGGTACAACTTCCCCGAGGAAAAGACCCGCACTCTCACCGGCACGGTCGATCCCGACCTGCTTTCCAATCCCGATCTCAAGCCCACCGCCACCTTGAAGTTCGCCTATTCCCAGTCGGTGGACAGCATTTCCATGGTCACCGCCGTGGGCGTGATCCCCGCCCTGCCGGACACCGTCACCGTCCAGTTTGACGACGGCACCAGCGGCCGGCGCACCGTCTCCAAGTGGTATGTCAAGGGCGACGCCACAAAGGCCGCCCTCACGACAGCCGACTTTGCTGCCGAAGGCACGGTGGAGCTGGAGGGCGACATCGTGGGCATCGACCGGGTCAAGGCCGCGGCCACGGTGCGTGTGGCGGAAGCCGATCAGCCCACCGGAAACATTGCACTGAACGATTCTGAGCAAGTACACAACGGCAATGGACACTTAACCTCTATTGGGAGCATCTTCCCCATGGCAATTGCCAGTGAAAGCTCTGGCGACAACAACCCCTACCACGTTCTGAAGGGGCAAACCGCCGGAAGCACAAACTCTGCTGACCGCTGGAGCGATTGGGAGAAGAATCCTTCTGGTGCTCCGCACATCACACACACCTCTGCATGGGTGGGCGTAGCCTTTGAGACCTCCACAGCGAACGTCACTGCACAGGCAAATCAGGTACTCACCCTTGTGCCTCATAAGGTGAACAAAGCCAAGGTCATGTTTACCGATGAGAACGCCAATAATGATGGGCAAGGTGCTGTCACCTATCCTGCCAGCTACACGATCCAGTATTATGATGGGCCTTTGGACAATTTGAAGTTCAACACTCAGCTTTCCAGCGGAGATTCCGGTGGCGGCAATGGCCGTGTTGACCGCTCTTGGGACAGCAACTCCCCCTTGAAGGATAGCCAGAATTGGAAATCCGTCACGGTCAAGGGTTCTGCACCCGCTGTTCCCACCTCTCGTGGCCAATGGGTTGAGGTCGAATTTGAGCCGGTCGATACCGCCATCATCCGCGTCCTTTGTACCCCCAAGTCCGGCAAGTGGGTGGGCGTTCAGGCGTTGGAGGTCTATGGTCTCACGCCCGCCGCCAACTCCGACTTCACCGTCACCTCCGTCACGCTGGGCGGCGAGGAGAAGCTGGACAGCTTTGTCACCGACAGCGCCGTCACCAGCGGCAAGATGCTGGAGGTCACCCTGCCCGCCGGCAGCGGCGCCACCGCAAATATTCCCAAGCTGGCCATCACCGCCACCAACAACGCCTCCATCTCCGTGGTTCAGGCCGTCCGCGTGCCCGGTCTGCCGCAGGCGGGCGGCGCTTGGGCGCAGGCAGTTGTCACCTCCGAGGACGGCAGCAAGACCGAGACCTACACCGTCAAATTTACCCGCGAGGGCGCAGCCGCCGGCTTCTTCATTGAGCTGGACGAGAAGTTCCCCAAAGACAAGCTCCAGTTGGTGGACGCCGCCGGCCACCCCGTTTCCGGCGGCACGCCCAACGCTGAGATCACCCTCCAGATCGCCAAGGGCTATCAGGCGCAGGTCTGGGTGGAGATCACCGAGGGCGACCGTATGGGCGAGGTGCTTGTCCTCAGTAACACCAACAACTCCTTCCTGATGCCCGCCGCCAGCGTACATGTCTACGGCAGCGCTATGCCCATCACCTACAACATTAAGTACCTCCTCAATGGCGGCAGCTTCGTGGGCGATCCCCGCGTGACCTACAATGTGGAGACCGCCACCTTCTCCGTCAACGATCCCACCAGAGCCGGCTATACCTTCAAGGGCTGGGTCGGCGGCGGATTGACCCAACCCACGACGGGTCTCACCATCGAAAAGGGTTCGATCGGTGACCGCACCTACACCGCCGTTTGGGAGACCAACGCCACCATCGGCGGAGGCGGCGGCAATAACGGCGGCGGCAGCGTCTCTGTCCCCGTGGGCGACGTGACCGTCACCACCAAGAATCCCGACGGCTCTACCACCGTGACCACCACCACCTCCGGCGGTCTGGTCTCCGCCGTCACCACCGCCCCCGACGGCACCCAGAGTGCCGTCATCCAGATCCCGCAGAATAGCGGCACTCCCACCAAGGCCGTGATGCCCGCGCTGGACGTGAACGCCGAGAAGACCCCTGAGGTCACCATCCAGAACAACACCGGCCGTCCCCTGTCGGTGATCGTTCCCGTGAACGGCGCAAGCACTGTGGTTGCCATTCGTACCAACGCCGACGGCAGCGAGACCGTGATCCCCTACTCCGTCATGGATGAAAACGGCCTGCGGGTCAAGATCGAGTCCGACAGCCAGACCTTGAAGCTAATGGACAACAAGAAAACCTTTGACGACGTGGCAGCCGACCACTGGGCGCTGGACGCTGTGGACTTTGTCTCCAGCCGCGAGCTGTTCAACGGCATGGGCAGCGTCTCCACCTTCGCTCCCACCGCTCCCATGGATCGCGCCATGATGACCACCGTCCTCTGGCGGCTGGCCGAGAAGCCTAACGCCGCCGTCACCGAGCTGTTTGACGACGTCCAATCCGGCGCGTACTACGAGCAGGCCGTGGCTTGGGGCGTGGCCACCGGCGTGGTCAAGGGCACGGACAACGGCTTTGAGCCCAACAGCCCCGTCACACGCGAGACGCTGGCCGTTCTCCTCTACCGCGCCGCGGGCAGCCCCGCCGTGGTAGACGAACTGCCCCGCCGCTTTACCGACGGCGCGCAGGTGGCCGATTGGGCGCAGGAGGCCATGATCTGGTGCGTCCAGAACGACATCATCAAGGGCTATCCCGACAACACCCTCGGCGCAAAGAACGTCGCCACCCGTGCCGAGGTCGCCACCATGCTCCAGCGTTTTGTGATCCACCAGATCTGAAAAAAGGGAGGATAACACAATGAACAAACGTCTATTGTCCCTGCTGCTCGCGCTTTTGATGTTAGTATCCATTGTCCCCACCGCCGCCCTTGCGGCGGTGCGGGGCGGGGATGAGATCCCCGCCGAAGCGCCTGCGCCGGAGGAGGACACCTCCAAGCTGGCTGAGGAGCTGCCCGCCGCACCGGCCGAGGCGGCGGATGACCAGCCCGCCGCGCTGGCGGAGGGGGACGACCCCTATACCTACTACACCGGAACAGTGACCGCAACTGCGCCCAGTCAGCACGGCGCGGATACCGGCACCACGGAAGGCCCTGCCAGTTTTGCCGTAGACGGCAATGAAAACACCCACTGGCACACTCGCTACAATGCAAACGACAACACCACCGGGACTGCCGGTAACAGCCAAGGCCCGCATGACTTCTCCTCCACTGACGCAGATGTTCAGGCGCAGCGGTACATTGAGTTGACCCTTGAATCAGCTACTCAGATCGCCGCGCTGCGTCAGCTTCCCCGCTCTGGCGGCCAAACCGTTGACCGCAACAACGGCGTGATCACCAGCTACTATGTCACCGTCAGTCCCACTGCCGATGGAGACGACTTTACGGAAGTGGCCCGCGGCGATTGGGCTGCTGACGGAAGCTGGGAAGTCGCGATTTTCTCCGCTCCCACCACTGCCAAACGTGTCCGACTTTATGCAACTGCGACCCACGGTTCTCAAGACGGCGGCAACAACAATAATGTGTTTATCTCCGCCGCCGAGATTCGTCTGGTTACGGAGATCAATCTGCCCACCCCCGACGGCAACCTCTGCCGCCCCTCCGACGGCGTGAGCGTCACCGCCACGGCCAGCAATGATGAAGGAAGCGGCCACACCCCCGACAAGGCCATCGACGGTGATACTTCTTCCAACGCTTCCCGCTGGACGACCGTCAGCGATGGCGCAGGCACCACCGAGCGCTGGATCAAGCTGGATCTGGGTGCGCAGCGCTCCATCAGCCGGGTGAACATCTATTGGAACGAGCTGAACGCCACAAATTACGTGATCGAGACCTCCCCCACCGGGGCGGACGGCTCTTGGACGACCCAAGTCACTAAAACCGAAAAGCCAGACAGCTCTTATATGGTCTATCGCTTCTCTCCCGTGCAGGCCCGGTATGTCCGCCTGCGCGTCACCGCCTATGACCATGCCGCCGACTACGACAACTGGTTCAACGTCAGTGTCTATGAGATCGAGGCCTACCGGGACGACGCCGCCGTTCCCGTCCCCACCGTCGCCGAGCTGGCCAACCAGCTGATCGCCACCTATGTGGCCGCTGACGGCACGACCCCCGCCCGCGTCACCTACTCCCGCCCCGGCGGCGATGCGATCCCTGCGGGCTATTCCGTCACCGTGGACGCCAATCTGGAGCAGGTCGTCGGCCCGGACGGCACGGTGTACACCCCCTTGGTGGATATGCCCGTGGAGATCGCTTTTACCGTCACCAACGCCGATGGGGAGCACGCCACCACTGCGAACAGCGGCGTCCATACCCTCACCATCCCCGGCGCACACACAGCAAACGAGGGCAACCCCAAGCCTGCCGTGATCCCTGAGATCATGGAGTGGTATTCCTCCGCTGCGGATCAGGGCATGACATTCACCCTGACCGAGAACAGCCGCATCATCCACCGCTACGGCGCACAGGGCGGCTTTGACGCCGTGGCCAATGAGCTGACCGCCGACATCAACGACCTCTTTGATCTGGGCATGACCACCGCAAAGAACCATGTCCACGATAAGCAGACCTACGCGGACATTGCCGCCGCCGTACAGCCCGGCGACATCGTCATCTACAACGTTCTTCCCACCGGTGTTGCCTACAACCGCGGTCTGGTGGCCGGCTTTGACAACGAGACCTACCGCATGGAGATCTCCAACACCGTCACCGACGCCAACGGGAACGTCACCACCCAGAACGGCACCCACGTCACCATCTTTGCCACCGACGCCACCGGCGCGTACTGGGCTACCCGCACCCTCCTTCAGGCTTTGAAGCTCAGTCAGGCCGCAAATAATGGCCTTACCATCGACTGCGGCACCATCCGGGACTATCCTGAGTTTAAGCTCCGCGGCCTGATCCTTGACGTGGGCCGCAAGCCCATGTCCATGGATATGCTCCGCCAGATCGCCAAAAACATGGCGTGGTATAAGCTCAACGACTTCCACGTCCATCTCAACGACAACCTCATCTGGCTGGAGGACTACTACAACTCCGGCGAAAACTCCCAAAATGACGCGGCGTGGGAGCGCATCAACGAACAGGCCTACGCCGCCTTCCGTCTGGAGAGCGACATTGTGCCGGAGGCGGGCGGAAAAGCCCTCACCGCCAAGGACTACGCCTACTCTAAGGAGGAGTTCAAGGACTTCGTGGCCGACAGTGCCAAGATCGGCGTGAACATCGTTCCCGAGATCGACGTCCCGGCCCACGCCAAGTCCATTGCCGACGCCTTCCCCTCCCTTCGTCTGCGCGGCCAATCAGGTCATTCTTGGAACTGCCATCTGGATCTGAGCGCCGCAAAATACGACCAAACGATGGACACTGTGCAGAGGATCTTTGATGAGTACATCAAGGACGGTGCTTTCCTTGGCGCGCCCACGGCGGACTTTGGCTCTGATGAGTACCTGAACACCAGCCTGTACTCCCAATTCCAGAAGTTTACCCACGACATGATCGTCTACATGAAGGAAAAAGGGGTCACCCCCCGCCTCTGGGGCAGCTTGGGCAACGACCCCGGCGTGGCCGCCGACGTGGCCGAGGGTGTGCAGATGAACATCTGGGCGCCCGGCAACGATTCTCCCTCCGCCAACCCTGACACGATGTATAACGCGGGCTTTGACCTCATCAACGTGATCGGCGGCGCAATGTACATTGTCCCCGGCAACGCCGGAATCGGCGGATATTGTGACCGTTTGAATCTGAGCTATATTTACAACAGTTGGACGCCCAACGCCATGGGCTCCGGCATCCCCGCCGGCTCCAGCCAAATGCTGGGCGGCTGTCTTGCCGTGTGGCAGGACAACATTGACACCCACGCCGCCGGTATCGACGAGGTCGACACCTTTGACCGTATCTTTGAGGTTCTCCCCGTTGCCGCCGTCAAGCTCTGGGGCGAGGGACAGGCCAAGGATCGCGACCTTGCCGCCCTTCAGTCCGATAGCAACACGCTGGGCACCGCTCCCAACACCAATCCCTATGCGAAGGTGGAAAGCGCCGACGACGAGTACTTCAACTACACCTTCGATCAGGACGGCTCTGATTCCTCCGCCAACGGCCGCGACCTTACCCTCCGCGGCGGCGCGGCGGTGCAAAACGGCCTTCTCTCCCTCAGCGCGGGCGAGAGCTACGCCGAGCTGGGCATTGACAAGCTGGGCTGGGACAATCAGCTTTCCTTTAGGGCCATGAAGCTCCCCAGCTCCGGCGAGGAGGAGGTTCTCTTCGAGTCCGACCCCGCCTACGGCGACTTCGCCATCAAGGCCCTCCCCGGCTCGGACGCAGATCACTGGCGGCTGGGCTTCTCCCGGGAGCTGTATGATTATGAGTTCCCCGTAGACCTCCCTGTTGGGGATTGGGTGCAGCTCTCTCTGGTCAACCGTCAGGAAGAAGCTCTCCTGAGCGTGGACGGCGATCCCTATATCAACGCGGTGGGGAAGTTTGTCTCCGACGAAAACTCCAACACCCCCTTCCGGGGCAAGACGGGCATCACCCGCTCCTCACTCACTCTCCCCCTTGCCCGCATCGGCAGCAAGACCAACGCCTTTGTGGGTTATCTGGATGACGTGACCGCCGCGTCTGCCGGGAACATCGTCCAGCAGCGCGTGCTCTCCCTCGCCGCCAATGCCCCCAGCGAGGCCAACAATGGCAGCGATGGCCCCGCCGCCAACGCGGTGGACGGCGACCCCAACACCTATTGGCACTCCCGCTATAACAACTGTAACAACGGCAAGGGCGAGGTGACCCTGACTGCCCAGACCAAATATATCGAGGTCATTCTGCCCACCGGCGCCACAGTCACCGGCCTGCGCCATCTGCGCCGTTCCGGCGGCGGCAACGGCACGGTCTCCGCCGCGGACATCAAGGTCAGCACCACCACCTCCACCGAGGGCAGCGATGCCGGCTTCACCACCGTGGCCTCCGTCACCGGTTGGGGTGCCGCCAACGCCTATGATGAAGTCACCTTTGACACCCCGCAGGAAAATGTGAAGTTCGTTCGCCTCTACGGTACGACTACCACCGGCGGCTTTATGTCCGCCGCCGAGGTCGAGCCCACCTACACCATCCCCCTCACCCCCGAAAACACCACTTTGACCCTTTTGGCGGGCAGTGAGAACTGGAAGGTCTCCGGCCGTCCCCACCTCACCGCATTCCGTCAGGCGGACACCCAGCCGCCGCTGTTCCTGACGGAAGGGACGGACTACACCCTGTCCTACTCCGACGCCGCCCCCGGTGAGACCTGCACCATCACCCTCACCGGCATGGGCCATTTTGCCGGCGAGGTTACCGCCACCTACACTGTCCCCGCCTCCAGCGCCAAAACCAGCATTGAGGACGCCACCGTCACCTTTGCTCAGGAATCCTATCCTCTGGAAAACGGCAAGGCCGAGCCTAAGCCCGTGGTCAAGCTGGGTGACGTCACTCTCTTGGAGGGTCTGGACTACACGTTGTCTTACACCGGCAACACCGCCGCAGGCACCGCCACCGTCACCGTGACCGGTATTGGCAATTACGAGGGCACAACGACCGCTACCTTCACCGTCACCCCCGAGATCGTCAAGAAAAACCTGAGCAACACCTCCAAGACCAAGGTCACCCTCCACCAGCTTACGTTCCTTTATGAAGGGGTCGCGATCACTCCCGATCCCGTGGTCACCTACGACGGCGAAACACTGGTCAAGGGCAAGGATTACACCGTGTCCTACGCCCGCAACAACGCCGTGGGCAAAGCCACCGTCACGGTCACCGGCCTTGCGCCCTACTGCACGGGCAGCGCGTCCGCGACCTTTGCCATCGTAGACTCCTCCTCCCTGAAGGATCTCAGCGACATGGAAAAGACCAAGGTCACCTTTGATCCCGCGGAATATGCCTACACCGGCAAGCCCATCGTCCCCACCTTCACCGTCCGTTACGGCGGCGTACTCCTGAAGGCAGGCACTCACTACTCCGTTGAACTGAGCAACAACACCAACGGCGGCACCGGCGTTCTGGTCATCCGCGGCCTTCCCGACGGAGGCTATGTCGGGCCTTTCGTGGCCACCTTCACCATCACCGGCGGCGGCACAAGCACCAATCCCGGCGGCAGCTCCTCCGGTGGTTCTTCCTCCGGCGGCACTACGGCCACCTCCAAGCTGCCTGACGGCGCGTCCATGACCACCCGTACCGACGACAGCGGCGCGATGACCGCCACCGTCACCTACCCCAGCGGCGCGAAGGTCACCGCCGACATCCCCGTCACCGGGCCTGTCACCGCCGTGGTCACCGTTCCCGCCGGCAAGAACGCCGTCACCGTCACCGTCCCCACCCGCACGCCGCCCACTCTGGGCCACGTTGCCGTCATTCTCCGCCCCGACGGCACGGAGGAGATCGTCAAGACCGCCATGCCCAACGACTTCGGCCTTGAAGTCACCTTGGACGCCAACGCTGTCGTTCAGGTGGTGGACAACACCCGCAGCTTCGTGGACGTACCCGCCGACAGTTGGGCGAAGGACGCCATTACCTTCGTCACCAGCCGTGAGATCTTCAACGGCACGGGCAACAACACCTTCTCCCCCTCCAGCGACATGAGCCGCGCCATGGTGTGTACCGTTCTGGCCAATCTGGCCGGCGAGGACACCACCGGCGGCGAGACTTGGTACGAGAAGGCCGTGGCGTGGGCTGTGACCAACCAAATCAGCGACGGCACGATCCCCAACGCCATCATCACCCGGGAGCAGCTGGCCGCCATGCTTTACCGCTATGCCGGCGCGCCGGCGTGCGAAGCCCCGCTGCCCGACCGCTTCCGCGATCTTGGCGACGTGTCCGACTGGGCCGAGCAGGCCATGGCTTGGGCCGTGGAAAACGACCTGCTGCGCGGCCGCAGCAGCCTCGACGGTCTGGGCTTAGCCCCCAAGGCCACCGCCACCCGCGCCGAGGTCGCCTCTGTGTTCCAGCGCTATGTGGCGCTGCTCAAGTAACCACCCGCGTCCTTTGGGGACGGGAGAGGAAATCCTCTCCCGTCCCTTTCTTTTTCCTTCCATCTGTGGTATACTATCATGTAACTTATCTGGGAGGTCACCACATGAACTATTCCGGCGTATTTTTCGACTTTGACTACACTCTGGGCGACGCCACCGAAGCCATCGTCGCCGGTTTCCTCTACGGTCTGCACACCATGGGCTATCCCATCCCCACCCGGGAGGAGATCCGCCTCACCGTGGGCTTAGTCCTCAAGGACGGCTTCACCGCCCTCACCGGAGAGCGGGACGAGGCCAAGCGGGAGGAGTTTACCCGGCTCTACCGCTCCATCTGCACCCCCGCCCAGATCGCCACCGCCGTCCTCTGCCCCGGCGCGAAGGAGCTTCTGGAGACCCTCCACGGCAAGGGGGTCAAGTTGGCGGTGGTGAGCAGTAAGCCCGGGCCGATTTTAGAGAAGATCTTGGAACATCAAGGCGTGGCCCACCTCTTCGACTTCATCATCGGCGCGGACGCGGTGGAAAAGCCCAAGCCCGACCCCGCCGGCATTCTTGCCGCTCTTAGGGCCACCGGGCTGGACAAAGACCGCACCCTCTACTGCGGCGACACCGTCATCGACGCCGAGGCCGCCAAAAACGCGGCGGTGGACTTCTGCCCCGTCCTCAACGGCACGACCCCCGCAGAGGCCTTCGAGAACTGGCCCAAAGTCCACCTCTCCCCCACCTTGGATGACCTGCGCCTCTGGCTGGTCGGGGAGGGCTTGGTATGACCTTCAACCTTCTGGCCGTGGGCGACGTGGTAGGAGACAGCGGCATCGAGATGCTGGCGCGCCACCTCCCCGCCCTCAAAAAGATGAAAGACATCGGCTTTGTGGTGGTCAACGGAGAAAATGCCTCCGGGGTGGGCATCCATCCCCGGCAGGCGGACGCCATTTTTGACGCCGGAGCGGATGTGATCACCTTGGGCAACCACACTTGGAACCGCCTGCAGATCGTCAAGTATCTGGAGTCCAACGACAGCATCCTCCGCCCCGCCAACTACACAAGCCGCGTCCCCGGACGGGGCTTTGGGGTCTTTTGCGGCCCGGGGGGAACACGCATCGGCGTGATGAACCTCATCGGCCGCACCGAGATGGACGCCAATTTCGACAACCCCTTCGCCCTTGCCCCCCGACTCATCCGCAGCGCCGACGTGGACGTGACGGTGGTGGACTTTCACGCCGAGGCCACCAGCGAAAAAGGGGCGATGGCCTACCATCTGGACGGTCTTGGCCTGAACGTAGCCGCCGTCTGGGGCACTCACACCCACGTCCCCACCGCCGACGCCCAGATCTTGCCCCACGGCTTGGGCTTCGTCACCGATCTGGGGATGACCGGCCCTGCCCACTCGGTGCTGGGCATCCGCCCCGACATGGCGGTCAACCGCTTTCTGGGCGGCCTTCCCGCCCGGTATGAGAGCGCGGACGGCCCATGCAAGTTAGAGAGCGTTCTCTTCACCATTGACGCCGCCCAGGGGGTGTGTACCGCTCTGGAGCGGCTGGACATTCACGAGTAAACCTTTACTTTTGAGAAAGGGGGCGACCCCATGCTGAAACTTCTCCACGCCGGAGACTTCCATCTGGACACCCCCTTCCGCTCCCTGCCGCCCCGGGAGGCCCAGCGCCGCCGCCGGGAACAGCGCCGCACACTGGACGCCCTGCGGGAGCTGGCCGTGATCCAAAAGGCAGATCTCGCCCTGCTGGCCGGCGACCTGTTTGACGCCCAGACCATCTACCCCGAAACGGTGGAGGGCATTGTAGCCGCGCTGGGGCAGTTTCCCTGCCCGGTGTGCATTGCGCCGGGCAACCACGATCCCTTTACCGACCGCTCCCCCTACGACGCCCACATATGGCCCGACAACGTCCATATCTTTTGCGGACAGACGGTCTCCGCCTTCACCTTTCCCGAGCTGGGCGCGCGGGTGTACGGCTTTGCGTTTACGTCTCCCCTCCGGGAGGACGACCCCTTGGCGGGCTTTCATGCCGCCCAAGACGGTCTGGTCAATTTAGGGGTGTTTCACACGCAGGTGGGCAAAAACAACCCCTACGCTCCCATTGACCCCGCCTCCTTGGCCCAGAGCGGCCTTGCCTACGCCGCCTTGGGCCACGTTCACCGCGCCGCGCCCCCCGACCTGAAAGCCCCCACGCCGTGGGCCTACTGCGGCTGCCTCATGGGCCGGGGGTTTGACGAGCCGGGGGATAAGGGGGCGGCCATCGTCACCTTGGAGAACGCCCGGGTCACCGATTGGCAGCTGATCCCGCTGGCCCAGAGCCGCTATCAGCTTTTGGAGGTGGACGTGACCGGCCGCGACCCGGCCGCCGCCCTGCTGGAAACGCTGGGCCACAGCCATTTGGAGGACTACTGCCGCGTCATCCTCCGGGGGGAGTCGGCGGCGCCGGAGCTTGACCGTTTGACCGCCGCCGCCCGAGACCGCTGCCGCGCGCTGGAGCTGCGGGACGAGACCGTCGTCCCCCACGGCGTCTGGGAGCGGCTGGAGGAGGAGACCCTCACCGGCTTCTTTTTGCGGGAGATGCGCCGGCGTCTGGACAGCGAGACCGACCCCGCCGCCCAGCGAACCCTCCAGCTCGCCCTGCGCTGCGGCTTGGCTGCTCTGGAAGGGAGGGAGCAGCCCCAATGATCATCACCTCAATGACCGCCACCTTCGGCGGACTGGAAAACCAGACCTTGACCCTGAAGGACGGCCTCAATATTTTAGAGCTGCCCAACGAGGGGGGCAAGTCCACATGGTGTGCCTTTTTGCGGGCCATGCTTTACGGCGTGGAGACCCGCAAGGGCCGGGAAAACTCGGAGAAGAACCGTTTCACCCCATGGTCGGGGGCGAAGCTGTCCGGCTCGATGGAGGTGCGCTGGCAGGGCAAGGACATCACCCTGCGCCGCTTCCCCAAGGGCTCGTCTCCCTTTGGCGGCTTTCAGGCGGTGTATACCGGCACGGAGGAGCCTGTCCCCGGCCTCACCGCCGACAACGTGGGCCAGACCCTGCTGGGGTTTGGCCGGGAGGTCTTTGAGCGCACCTGCTTCATCCATCAGGGGGGCATGGCCTTTGGCCAGTCCGCCGAGCTGGAGCAGCGGCTGGCCGCGCTGGTCTCCTCCGGGGAGGAGGACGTGTCCTACTCCGCCACCGAGTCCACCCTGCGTTCTTGGCGCAACGCCCTGCAGTCCAACCGTGCCAACGGCTCGATCCCGCAGGCAAAGGCCCGGCGGGAGGAGTGCAGCGCCAAGCTGTCCCGCCTGAGCGCGCTGGAAAACACCCTTCGGGAAGCCGACGTGCAGGAGGAGGAGCTGCTGCGCCGGG
>CAJUAS010000012.1 GCA_910584395.1 uncultured Oscillospiraceae bacterium
GCTTGGCGGTCTCCACGATCTTCTCCGCGCTCTGGTCGATGAGCTGGTGATCGTAGGCTTTTAAGCGAATACGGATCATTTCCTTCTGTGCTGCCATGGTTGTTCCTCCTTACAATGCATACGAAGTGTTTTCTTTGTCCTCACACTTTCGTACGGTGGGGGATTTTCCTGTCCACGTTTCCGTGCGTATCACTCCTTGGCATGAAGAAAGCCGGCATAATAAGCCGGCTGTCACCATACCACGACGATATACGCCGTGAGTCAGGTTCCCTCAGCCGCCCGAATCCAGTCGGACATACTCCGCGGAAGTTACCGGCGAAACGCCGCAATCTCCCGCATCATCGCAGTGCGCCCTTCAAGGCGCTCGGCTATTATATCAGTCCACGAACCATCTGTCAAGGGTTTTCCTGACTTTTTTTGCTCTTTTTTCTCTGATAGCGCACGCAGTTAAAAATATTTCCCAAAATCAGCACGTTTCCACAGAGGTAGAGCCACAGCAGAAGGATGATCACCGAGGCCAGCGACCCGTAAATGAGGGAATAGCGGCTGGACATCCCGATAAAGAAGGAAAAGATCACGGAGGCCGCTACCAGCGCGATGGACGCCAGCAGCGCGCCCAAAAACACCGGGGCATGGGGCTTTCCCGGAGGGGCGGCCATCACATAGACCACCACCACCAGCAAAAACACCATGCCGAACAGCAGTAAAAAGCGTACCCACTGCCAGTCCCACGTCACGTCCCAAAACCGCAGGGGCAGATATTGCTCCAGCAGGTGGAAAAACCAGTTTCCCGTCAGCACCACCACGATGGATACATAGATGGTCACCAGCAGGAGGAGGGAAAACACCACGCTCACCACCACCTGACGGATGCCGCCGTAGCCCTTGCGCTCATAGATGTCGTCCATGATGTTCATCAGCGACCGCACCGCCCCCGAGGCAAACAGCAGGGTCATAAAGATCCCCGCCGCCAGCAGGCCGGCGGACTCGTTGACGGTGATGTAGTTCAGGTACTCGGACACCACCCCCAGCAGGCTGGGGGGGAGGAACGGCTCCAACCCCTGAAGAACGCTGGCCACATTGATGTCCAGCGCGCCGATAAAGGCGTTGATGCAGATCAGGATGGGAAAAAAGGTCAGAATGAGGAAGTAGGCCAGCTCCGCCGACGAGCGTCCCACATTTTTCCCGAAGTAGATCTCCGCCATCTCCCGCACGAACTTCACCTTGGAGTTCTCCCAGAACTTCCGCCACATATGCTTCCCCTCCCCTCTCTTCGCCTTAGCCTACCACTTCGGTGCGGCGCAATCTGTCAAAAACCCAGCGCGGCGTAATCTGTCATTCGGGACGACCACTCCTGCGTTTCTTTGGGATAAAGCACGTCAAAAAGCAGCTTGCGATAATTGTTCAGCAGCTCCTCGTCCGCCTCGGTCAGCGTGGTGCGCGCCTTTCCCGCTCCGTCCACGAACAGCCTGTCCCGGTAAAGGTGCAGATCCCGTTCCGTCACGTCCACCCACCGGAAATACTCCGGTTTTTCCACCCCGGCCCAGCCCAGCGTCTGGCTGCCCAGATGCAGCGCGCCGATCTCCTCCGGCACGTTTAGCTCCGCGCCGTAGTTGTTCCACACCACAAACTCCGTGGCGCACATTTTCTTGATGGTGTCGGCGTCCCACTGGTTGGTGTCCGCGGTGGGCACATAGCCCAGTGCGGAAAAGATGGAGTGATCCGGAGTTCGATACATCCCCGGCAGGTGGTCGCCCCAAAATACCAAGAGCACCGGCTCGTCATAGTCCTCCAGATAGTCCACCAGCGCGCCCAGCGCCCTGTCCGCGTTGGAAAGCCCTTGGATCAGCGCATCCACGCAGCCCAGATCGTCCGGGTCGGTCAACAGCTCGCTGTGGGGGTCGAAGCCGGATGGCTCGTCGTACTTGTCCTCAAAGATCGGCTGGTGGTTGCCCATGGACAGGGCGTAGAGAAAAAGCGCGTCCCCGTCCTTCTTCTCCTCTAATTTCTCGATCACCGCGTCGGTGAGGGCCATATCGGAAAGATACGGCCCTTCCGTGGGCGTATCCTCCGGAAAATCGTTCTGGAACATCATGGACTCAAACCCGATGTCCGCCAGATTGCTGCGGCGGTTGTAAAGCTCATCATTATAAGTATGGATCATGGCGGTGTGATACCCCGCGCCGGCAAAGGCCTTGACGATGGAGGGCGCGTTGGAATACGCGCCCTCCGCTGACAGGGTGGTCAGCGTGTCCCGCTCGGGCACGATCCCCGCAGGGATGCCGGTAAACACCTCCATCTCCACGTTGCCCGTGCCTCCGGCATAGCTGTTGCTCAAAAACACCCCCGAAGGCCATTCCTTCGCCAGCGCGTGATAGTTCTTCACCGGGTCGCCGTTCATCTCCACCCCCGGCAGCACCACCGACGGGTCGCAGAAGCTCTCCGACATGAGCATGATTACCGACGGCTTCACCGGCGGCGCAGGGGTCTCGCTCGCCTCCGGCGTGGGAGCCGGGGTGGCCGTAGCCAGCGAACCAATGATCTCGCTGGGGTCTGCCGGCCGGATATCCTCCGGCGGCGCGTTCATGGGCTTGCTGGCCGCCCGAAGCACCCCGCCGTACAGCCCCAGCAGCAGTCCCAGCCTGTCGTCCCGCTCGGCCTGAGTCTCTCCCTTCGGCCCGGTATAGTAAAACCACGGGGCAAGCAGCGCCGCCGCCATGGCCGCCACAGTCACCGCCCCGGCCAGCGTGCGGCGGCGTTTCTTCCGCAGCCCCTCCGGCAGCTCCTTGACCAAGAGCTTCGCCGCCACGATCCCTCCGATCAGCAGCACCGCAAACACCACGCCCCACGCGGGCAGGCGCAACTTGCGGGGCATAAATTCCATCAGCGTTCCGGCGTTGCCCGCCATGGACATATCGCTGACCACCAGTCCCACGCCGTTGACGGACAGCTTCAGATAGTTCACCGCGCACAGGATCACCGTGGGGATCGAGGGGATCAGAATGCCCAGCCACAGCTTGGCGGTGAGCAGAGTCATCAAAAACATCAGCCCCCACAGCACGCCGTAGCTCAGCAGCAGCGCCCCCGCCTGATCGCTCATCCAGTAAAGCACGTTCAGGGGGGACACCCGGGTGGCAAATTCAACCGCCAGCAAAAGGAGCAGCGGGGCCGTACACAGCCACACCCAGAACCACCGTACATCGCCCTTGCACCAAGGCTTTTCCGCCATGCCGTCCCCTCCTTTCCCAAAAATGACCATACAGCCTTACAGTATACCGCATTGTATCATACCGACCTCCAAAAATCAACTTTCCTTTTCCATAGGGCCGTGGTATAATTACCATGTATGGGCAACCGTAAATAGGAAAGGAAGGATCGACCCATGAAAATCTTCATCTCCGCCGACATCGAAGGAACGTGCGGCATCACCGACTGGAGCGAGACGGAACGCTCCACCCCCAAAGACTATAATCCCTTCCAGCGCCAGATGACCCGCGAGGTCTGCGCCGCCTGCGAAGGAGCGATCGCCTCCGGGGCAAAAGAGGTCTTTATCAAGGACGCCCACGACTCCGCCCGCAATCTGGACGTGACCGCCCTGCCCAAGCAGATCCGCATCCTCCGGGGCTGGACCGGCGACCCCCTTACCATGATGAGCGGGGTGGACTCCGACGACTTCGACGCGGTGTTTTTTACCGGCTATCACGCTTGGGCCTCCTGCCCCGGCAACCCTCTGAGCCACACCATGAACCTTCGCAACGAATATGTGGAGCTGAACGGCGTCCGCATGAGCGAGTTTATGATGAACACCTATACCGCTTGGTACTACGGCGTGCCCGTCACCTTTCTCTCCGGCGACAAGGACCTGTGCAGCTTTGCCAAGGAGCTGGTCCCCGGCATCACCACCGTCCCGGTGAATCAGGGCTTCGGCGGCGGCGTGGTGTCCATCCACCCCGACGTGGCCGTCCAGATGATCGGCGACGGCTGTAAGGCCGCCGCCAAGGCGGGCAAGAAGTGCAAGATAGCCCTCCCCGCGGACTTTGACACGTTGGTGCGCTTCAAGGAGCACAAGCACGCCTACTCCAAGTCCTTCTATCCCGGCGCAGAGCTGGAGGAGGGCAAGGCCGTCCGCTTCCGCAGCGACGACTGGTTCGAGATGCTCCGCTTCTACCACTTTGTTTTGAGCGACGCGTAAGGAGGTTTCTCCATGCCCGAAAATACCCAACGTCTCGCCGTCCTCATCGACGCGGACAACGCCCCCCGCACCGCCCTGAAATCCATCATGGCGGAGATCGCCGTCTACGGCACACCCACTGTCAAGCGTATCTACGGCGACTGGACTGCCCCCGGAATGTCCACGTGGAAGCCCCTCCTGCTGGAAAACGCCATCACCCCCATCCAGCAGTACAGCTACACCACCGGCAAAAACTCCACCGACTCAGCCATGATCATCGACGCCATGGATCTCCTCTACGGCGGCGAATGTGAAGGCTTTGTCCTTGTCAGCTCGGACAGCGACTTCACCCGTCTTGCCACCCGGCTCAGAGAGGCGGGGAAAAAGGTCATCGGCATGGGGGAGCGCAAGACCCCCGAGCCGTTCATCGTGGCCTGCGACAAATTCGTCTATATCGAGGTCATCCGCAGCGCCGCCGCTGCCGGCACGACGGCCGACGAGGTCTGGGACGTAAACAAGCCCAACCAAAAGCCCCGCCGCCGGGACGCCGACGCCGCCATCACCGCGCAGGGCGTGCCGCAGGCGGTGATCGACCTCATTGCCGACTCCCTTTCCGTGATCGCCGACGAGGACGGCTACGCCTTTATGGGCGAGCTGGGCAACCTCATTCTCCGCAAGCAGCCCGACTTCGACCCCCGCAATTACGGCTTCCAGAAGCTGACCCAGCTGGTCAAAAGTCTGGATCGCTTCGAGATCGACGCCCGCCCCACCTCCAACCCCCACACCAAGCACGTCTACCTGCGGGACAAAGAGGCGGACTGAAAGGAGCACTTTTCTTATGGCAAAACTGGAGCACACCTTTTCCGGCGATTTTGACACTGTTCTCTCTCGGCTGGAATCTGCCGTGCTGGAGGGCAGCGTTTCCGCCTCTCTGGAGGACCGCGCCGACTACACCATCGGTTCCGTCCGGGTGGCAGTGCGGATGTTTGAGCGGTATAGCATGGTGGGCGGTAACCGCGTCGCCATGTGCGTCACCCTCACCGGCGACGGTGACATCATCCACCTCACAGCCATTACAGCCGGAGGCAGCCAAGCTCTGTTTTTCAAGCTCAACACTTTTGGCGAAGAGACGTTTTTAGACACCATCGCCAATTTAGTTCATAGCCTGTAACCCCAAAGGAGGCCCGTATGGAGCTTCATTCCCTGTCCCTCCCCCCGCTGGGGGCGAACTGCTATCTCCTCAAGCTGCCGGGGCGGCCCGACGGCCTGATTCTCGACCCCGGCGGCGCGCCGGGATCGGTGGTCAACGCCTGCAAGGAGCTGGGCATGACTCCCGCCGCCATTCTCCTTACCCACGGCCACTTTGACCACGCGGGCGGAGTGGACGGTCTTTTGAAGGTGTACCCCGGCCTGCCCGCTTACGTCCACCCCGGCGATCTTTCCCGCCCCTTTGCCCCCTCCGAGCTGTTTCCTCTCGCCCCCGATGCTCTTTCCTCCCGAAAGGAGCTTTACGATAACCAGAAGTTGTCTATCGCCGGAATAGAACTCACCGTATTCCACACCCCCGGTCATTCCAAAGGTTCTGTGGTGTTTTGCGGGGAGGACTGCCTCTTCACCGGGGACACCCTGTTCTGCGGCTCGATGGGCCGCACCGACTTCCCCGGCGGCAGCGTGGGCGAGATGATCGTCTCCCTGAAACGCCTCGGGGAGCTGACCGGCGACTTTAAGGTCTACCCCGGCCACGACTGCCCCACCACGCTGGACACGGAGCGGCACACCAACCCCTACATGGTGGAGGCGATGGCGCGATGACCATTCTCCTCGTGGGCCACGACCATCGCTACGCCGTGGAGCAAATGGCCCTGATGCTTTTGGGGGACTTGAAGGCTGTGGATGCCGCCCTTACCGTTACCCTTTTGGACGACGGCAGCGCAAGAGCGGACTACGTCACCCCCGACAGCGCGTATTCCGGCGTTGCCACTGCCCAAGAGCTGGGCGTGGACACACCGGACACAAAACAGGGCATTGCGCAGCGGCTGTGCAAACTGGCTGCCTATCGTGCCATTACCGCCTCCACCGATGCGCCTCCGGTTTGGGGCGCATTAAGCGGCGTCCGCCCCGCCAAGCTGCCCTCAAAATGGCTGCGCCGGGGCGTTTCCCCTGCCGCGGCCCGCGCCCAACTGACAGAGCTTTATCAGCTTTCTCCCGCCAGAGCCGACCTCACCATGACTTGCGCACAGGCCAGCCTCTCCGCCGCCGCTTCCCTCGCCCCGGACGAAATTTCCCTCTACCTCGGCATCCCCTTCTGCCCCTCCCGGTGCGTCTATTGCTCCTTCATCTCCGCCGCGGTGGGCCAGTGCCTCCCGCTGGTGTCCCCCTTTGTGGACGCGCTGTGCAGGGAGATCGCCGCCGCCGGAGACCTTCTCCGCCGCCGGGGCAAAGCCGTCCGCACCGTCTACATGGGCGGCGGCACGCCCACCACTCTGTCCCCGGAGCAGTTGGACGCCGTACTCACCGCCCTACAGGCCCACATCGACCTCTCCCGCTGCACCGAGTTCACCGTGGAGGCGGGTCGCCCCGACACCATCACTCCCGAAAAGCTGGCCGTTTTAGCCGCCCACGGGGTGGGCCGGGTGTCGGTGAACCCCCAGTCCATGGACGACAGGGTGCTGGAGCGCATGGGCCGCCCCCACACCGGGGAGGACATCCGCCGGGCCTACGCGCAGGTGCGCGCCGCCGGGCCGTTCGCCGTCAACATGGATCTGATCGCCGGGCTGCCCGGCGACTCCCCCGACGGCTTTGCCCGCTCCCTCAGGGAGGTGCTGGCCCTGTCCCCGGAGAATATCACCGTCCACACGCTGGCCTTGAAAAAAGGCTCTTTCCTCACGGAACACCCCGACGAGCTGCCCACCGACCGTCAGGTGGAGTCCATGCTGGATGGCGCATGGGCCGCGCTGGCCCAAGAGGGCTACGCGCCCTATTACCTCTACCGCCAGAAATATATGTCCGGCTCTTTTGAGAACGTGGGCTGGGCCAAGGAGGGCACGGAGAGCCTCTACAACATCGTGATGATGGAGGAGCTGCACCCCGTGCTTGCGCTGGGCGGCGGCGGCGTGACCAAGGTCATCGACTCCGACGGCAAGCTCACCCGCTTCGCCAACCCCAAGTATCCCAAGGAGTATTTGGATCGCATCGACGACATCCTAAGGGAAAAGCAAGCCCTTTCGATTTGATAACTATTTGTGAAAGAAGGTAATATCATGTCAGATTGTACTCACGATTGCTCCACTTGCGGTGAGAACTGCGCGGAGCGGGAGGATCTTACCGCGCCGCTGAATCCCGGCTCTCACATCAAGCACGTCGTTGCCGTGATGTCGGGCAAGGGCGGCGTGGGCAAGAGCCTTGTCACCTCCGCGCTGGCCTCCGCCGCCGCCAAGGCGGGGAAAAAGGTGGGCATTTTGGACGCCGACATCACCGGCCCGTCCATCCCCAAGGCCTTCGGCCTTCACGACCGGGCGGTGGGCGACGACGCGGGCATCTACCCCGTCCCCACTCCCGGCGGCATCAAGGTGATGAGCCTGAACCTCCTCACCCCCGATGAGACCGACCCAGTGGTGTGGCGCGGCCCGGTGATCGCCGGGGCGGTGAAGCAGTTCTGGAGCGACGTGATCTGGGGCGACATCGACTACCTCTTTGTGGATATGCCCCCCGGAACAGGTGACGTGCCCCTCACCGTGTTCCAGTCCCTCCCTGTGGACGGCATCATCATGGTCACCAGCCCGCAGGATCTGGTCTCCATGATCGTCACCAAGGCGGTGAAGATGGCCCACATGATGTCCGTCCCCGTGCTGGGCATCATCGAAAACTACAGCTATTTCAAGTGCCCCGACTGCGGCAAGGAGCATAAGATCTTCGGCGAGAGCCACTTGGACGAGGTGGCCAAGGCCATGAACCTCAGCGTTCTGGCCCGCCTGCCCATCGACCCCGCTTTGGCCGCCGCCTGCGACGCGGGCACGCTGGAGACCTTGGCAGACAACCCCCTCTCCGCCGTAGCCGCCAAGCTGTTCACCTGATTTTTACCCCACCCATCGCAGCAATAATGACAGAGGGACGGTTTGAGAACCGTCCCTCTGTCTTAATTATTATTCTTTGTTTCATCACCTTTCTGCAGTTTCGTCAAGACAGAAGAACCGTCCCCTTGTCTTACCTCATTTCCTCTATTTTCCATCTGAGCTGACTTGCTCTGATGAACAATCTTTGTTCTGTTGTGCCCACATCCAATCCATCGCTGCTCAAAATGATTTCATCATTTTGTAAGGTTACATAGCCTTCAAGGAGTTCACATGTATAGTCCGGGGAAGTCGGTAAAAGAACAAGTGCCTGTAGTCCTTCGAATCGCAACTGCAATACTTTAGCTGGACATCCCTGCTGGTGCATTTGCATTATCAGAATACGACTACTATTGATTGGGCACATACTCCCATCCTTGTCCACATATGCGCCACTGGTATACTCCATGCTATGAAGACAACAATCATGGAAATTTTGGCTTTCAAATATTAGTTCTTCAATATCGCTTTTTGTTTTAACCTGTTTCCACATATACCCTCCCCACTTCAGACAGGGGGACGGTTCTTTCGTCTCGCCCCGCCGCTGCTGCCGGAGCAGCCATTTTCTTCTTCATAACCATCCTCCTCACTCCCCCGCCACGACCTCGATCTCCACCAGCGCGTTCTTGGGCAGGGTCTTCACCGCCACGCAGGAGCGGGCCGGCGGCTCTTTGGGAAAATATCCGGCGTAAATCTCATTCACCGCCCCGAAATCCTCCATGTTTGCCAGAAAAACGGTAGTCTTGACCACGTCGCCGTACCCCAGCCCGGCGGCGGCCAGCACCGCGCCCAGATTTTCCAAGCTCTGCTTGGTCTGGGCCTCGATCCCCTCCGGCAGCGTCCCCGTGACCGGGTCAAGCCCCAGCTGCCCCGAGGTGAACAGCAGCCCGCCCACTAACTTGGCGTGGCAGTACGGCCCGATGGCCGCCGGGGCGTTTTGCGCGGAAATCGTCTGTTTCATGCGTTTTTCCTCCTTATTCAATGTCAAACAAAATCGTCACCGGCCCGTCGTTCACCGATTCCACATCCATATGCGCGCCAAACACTCCATGTTGAACTTCAAATCCATTTTCCCGGCAGTATTCCATAAACCGCTCATACAGCTTATTTGCCAGCTCCGGCCCGGCCGCGCCGATGAAGCTGGGCCGCCGGGATTTGGTGTCGGCGTAGAGGGTAAACTGGCTCACCACCAGCAGCGCGCCGCCCACCTGCGCCAGATTGAGGTTCATCTTGCCGTTCTCGTCCTCGAATATCCGCAGGTTGCAGATCTTGTCCGCCAGTTTCTTGGCCGTTTCCGGGGTGTCCTCCGGGCCGACGCCCAGCAGCACCAGATACCCCCGCCCGATCTGCCCTGTGACCTGTCCGGCCACGGTCACCGACCCGGAGGCCACCCGCGTCACCACGGCGCGCATCAGCGGTACTCCTTCGGCATATCCTGCGCGTACATGGGGTCAAGCTCGATCTGCACCCAGTCCCCGGCGGCGCATTTCAGGCTGGTCACGTCGATAAGGGTCTCGATCGCCCCCACCCGCCCGATGATCTTGGCCCGTTGATTGCCCACCCGGACGGCGAGATCGTCGCTTTTGGGCGGAAAGAGCCGGGCCAGCAGCCCCTTCTTGCGGGGGCGGCTCACCGACAGTCCGTTCTGATAGCCCACCGCCAGCGTGGCCACGCGGGTGGGTTTTTTGATCTTCACCGGGCTTTCGTAGCCCACGGTGTGCCCCGCAGGCAGCCAGCGGATGTCCTCAATGGTGGCCTCGCAGCAGCCCACCCGCTGCAGCCCGTCGTTTTTCGTGCGCTTGCAGCGGCCCAGAAGGGCCGACCCCACCCGCACCGCGTCAAACCGCGCAAAGTCATAGCGCAGGGTGGAAAAGCTCCCCGCCGCGTGAACTGTCCCCGTCTCAAACCCGGCGCGGTGGACTTGCCTGACCACTTGGGTGAACTCGTCCAGCTGGGCGGCGATGGCCTTTTCGTTGGTGGAGCTGGACTGGAACTGGGTGTAAATGCCGGAAATCGCCACGTTTTGGAGGTTTTGGAACGCCGCCAAGATCTTGTCCGGCTCGGAGATGACGAACCCGCCGTAGCCCATCCCGCTGTCCACCTGAATGTGGGCCTCGGCCACGGTGGAGCGGCTCTCCGCCAAGGAGTTGAGGGCCATGCCCGCCTCGGACGAGCCGATGGAGCAGATCACATTCAGATCCAAAAGCTGCTCCAGCTCCTGACGGTTCACCGTGGAGCGGAGCATGAGGATCTCCTCCTCCACCAGCCCCGCCTTGCGGAGCTTGGCCGCGTCCCCCGGCTCGGAGACGGCGAAACGGGTCACCCCGTGCTGGTGCAGCAGCCCCGCCATCTCCAGCAGCCCCGCGCCGTAGGCGTCCCCGGTCAAGACGGCGTATATTTTGGCCTTTCCGGCCTTTTCCCGAATGGTTTCCAGATTGTTGACCACTGCCCGGCGGTCGATCACAAGGCGTTTCATGGCACGTCCCCTTCTCTGTTTAGGATTTCCGTGATTATAGCACAAAACCCCCGCTGTTTCAAGCGAGGGTTGACGGGGTGGGGGCAAATGATGGACGGTAACGATCCGGGTAAAAAGCGACAACCGCCACCCTGCACGGTGACGGTTGTCTGGTCTTTGACCTGATTTCCTAAACCAAACCGGGGCTAACCGCTTGTGCAGCACCCTGTTCTATTTGTAGTATACTCCATTGTGTGGGGTTTGTCAAGCATATCAAAAGGGCCTCCGGGGAATCCCGGAGGCCCTTCGTTGTGCTTAGGTTTGTGCTGTGTGTCGGACTGGATTAGGGCTGAGCCGCCTCGGGGCTGCGAACCACATAGAGGAAGTCAGCAGCAGTGCCGTCAGCGATCAGGAGCACTTGGAAGTCATAGCCTTCCTCGGCGGTATCGACCTTGTTGACAGAGGTGGTAGCGGCGGACACGAATGCGCCATCGCTATCCTTGTCAATCAGGACACACACGGTGTCGGCGGTGGAGTAAGCGTTCTCACCCACGGTCACGACGCCGGAGCCGGCCTTCATCTCGGTGGCAGCGATGTAGTCAGCCTTGTCGCCGCTCTCGCTGGCCTTGCGGACAGTCGCAACACCCTTCTCATCGGTGCTGGTGATGACATAGAAGGAGCCGGTCTCAGCGCTGCTGCCGCTCGCGAACACCAGAGACAGGGAAACCTCATTGCCCTGAGCGTCCACGACCTCATAGATCTGGTTGCCGTCGATGTCCTTCTCGTCGTTGGTCTGATCCTTCAGGTAAATCAGGCCCTCAGAGCCGTCACCGGCAAACTTGTCGGTCTTCAGGTAGACGTAGGTGACATAGCCCTTATCGGTGACAGCGCACACAGCAGAAGCGGTCATCTTGGGCACGTTCTTGTAGCTGGTGTAGATGAAGAACTCGCTGTCGTCCTCACCAACCTTCTCGACCATGAACACAGTCTTCTCGTCAGCCTTCAGATCGGTGGCAAAGTCGGGATCCTGCTTGATCTCGGTCGCAGATTCGGTCACAGTGCCGTTCAGAATCTTGATCTCGTAGTAGCCCTTGCTGTCCACGGAGAACTCAACCATGCCCTTGATCTCAGCGGACTTATCCTCTTCGATCTTCTCGTACTCCTTCGCGGTCTCGTTGTAGAGCTTGTTCACGCGGACAACCTCGGTGGTGCCGTCGGTGAACAGGAGCTTGGCCTGCTGATACTCGTCGCCGCCGTCCAGACCGTTGTTGGCGCCGGTGTTCTTGTAGGCAGCGTCCAGAACGAAAGCAGTCTCAGTAGTGGTCTCGCCGCTGATCTTGTTCAGGGCGCAGATGTCGCCGTTCTTGTCGAGGAAGAAGTCGTACTCGTTGTCCTTGGTCTTGGAGGGATCCCAAGTGGCAAAGCCCAAAGTAGTACCCTCGTTGTCCTTGACAAGGCCGGACTCGGCGTACTGCGTACCGTTGATGACCAGCTTCGCGCCCACGCGGCGGGTGATTTTGCCGGTGATCTTCTCGGCCTTCTCCAGATAGGTCACGCCCTTGCTGGAGTTGATCAGAACCACGTCGTCCTCGGCCAGACCCTGCCAACCATCAACCTTGTCCACGTTGGTAAAGCCGCCGATAACGCCGGGAATCTTGACCTGCTCATCGTCCTTGTAGGTGCGGGTCTCAACAGCACCCTCCACGGTGTCAACGTCGTAGGTGGTGGCCTTGATCATGGAAACCTTGCCCTCGGCGAGGAAGACCTCGACCACATCGCCGGACTTATAGGTCTTCGCCAGAACGTTCTCGGTAATCTCGACGCCGTCCTCAAACAGCTGCATGCTACCGAGGAAGTCGGTGTTCTCGCCGGTAGTAACGGAATCCACAGCATTGGCCACGAAGTCGTTCTTCAGATCCTTGTCGGTGCTCTTCTTCACGATGTTCTCGATCGTGACAGCCTTGGTAAAGGTCTTGTCAGCAGCGCTGCCAGCCTTAGCAACGGTGGTGGAAATGACTTCCTTGCCGTCGGTGGTGATGAACACAGTGACCTTGTTGCCGATGGAGCTGGCAGCAGCCTTCACGTCAGCGCCGTTCAGGATGGCGTCATAGCCGGAATCCTTAAAGGTGGCGATGCCGTCATTCACGTCAGCAACAGTGGCGGTGATGGGCTTCACGCCGAACACGTTAGCGGCCAGCTTGCCGCCATCCTCGTACTTCACGACGTAGGTCACACCGTTGTCGCGGCGGTACTCGGGCAGCTTGGTCTCAGCCTGCAGAGCGTTGTACACGATCTGAGCGGCGTTGTCGCGGGTGAGGTTGACATTGGCAGTGTTGCTACGGTCAATGTCGTCCATCAGGCCGTTGCGCTTAGCGTCGGTGATGACGTTGCCAGCCCAAGCGGCGTCGTTCTGATAGCCGCGGTCGTCGGCGTCATAGCCGAGGACGGTGAGCATGGTCTTCAGGCCGGCGGCCACGGTGACAGTGCCGGTGGGCAGGAAGTTGCCCAGACCGTCGCCGGAGACATACTTGTTGGCAACCAGATAGTTGATGTAGCTCTCAGCCCAGTTGCCCTTGATGTCGTTCATGCCGGTGGCAGTGCCCAGATAGGCGTCGGCGTTGTCGTCACCGGTAGCGGTGAAGTACACCAGCTTGGCCCAAGAGGCACGGTCCAGAGTGCCCTGAGGATCAAAAGACCCGTCGGGCAGGCCGTTGATGATGCCGAGGTCCACGCAGAGGGCCACAGCGTCCTTGTGCTCGACCTTATCCCAGTCGGTAAAGTCAGCAGCAGTCTTCTTGGTTTCGGCAGCGGAAGCGATGGTGAACATCCCGAGGATCATCACCAGCGCCAGACCCAGCGCCAAAACCTTCTTCAGGTTCTTCATAGGAAATTCCTCCTTTTCAAATTTGACTTCCGGCGCACACAAGGCGCGCCTCCGTCTTACAGTGTGCATGATACACCAGCCTTTTTCAAACGTCAATAGATTTTCCCGAAGTGTAACAGAAGTGAAATATTGCGCGAAATATGGCAGGGTTGACGGGGGAATTGAAATAAGGTAGAATGTCGGGGAGGGATCGTATGTCCCTTAGGGTACTGCGACACAAACGGGGCGGTTCAGCCACATCTCCGAGAGGAGGTGAGGCCATGCGCGTAACATTCCATGTCGGGCCTTTTACGGTCACGATCATCGTGAAGCCTACGCACAGCAAAAACCGCCACCCTGCATGGTGACGGCTTTTGTGGGTGTAAAACCCATAATTTCTCGCACATAAGGGGTTGAACCGCTCTCGCAGTACCCTTCACCTATATTATATCGCCTTATTGGCTTTTGTCAAGACGGAAAAGAGTGATCTCCATGGACTTTTACACCGCCGAAGAATTTGATATCGCCGTGATCGGCGCGGGGCACGCGGGGTGCGAGGCCGCGCTGGCCGCGGCGCGGCTGGGCCTCGCCACCGTTTGCTTCGCCGTCAATTTAGACAGCGTGGGCAATATGCCCTGCAACCCGGCCATCGGCGGCGCGGGCAAGGGGCAGCTGGTGCGGGAGCTGGACGCGCTGGGCGGCGAGATGGGCAAGGTCGCCGACGCCGCGGCGATCCAATACCGGGTTCTGGGCCGGGGCAAAGGCCCGGCGGTGCGCTCTTCCCGGGCGCAGGCGGATCGGATGGAATACCGCAAGCGGATGAAGGCGGTCTTGGAGGGGCAGGAGGGTTTGTGTCTCGTTCAGGCGGAGATCACCGAAATTCGCACCGATGAAACGGGCGCGGTTTGCGCCGTGGTCACGGACAGCGGCGCATTATATAAGGTAAGGGCGTGCGTGGTGGCCACGGGGACGTTTTTGGGCGGGCGCACCATCTGCGGCGAGGTGATCCGGGAGAGCGGCCCGGACGGGCTGGCGGCAGCGGGGCGGCTGACGGCGTCCCTCCGAGGGTTAAACCTGCCCCTGCGGCGGTTCAAGACGGGCACGCCGCCCCGGGTGCTGGGGCGCACCGTTGACTTTTCCAAAATGGAGGTTCAGGAGGGGGACGCGGACTTTCGACCCTTTTCGTCCGCGTCGAAAAAGGGCGAAGCGCGCTCGCGCTGCTATCTCACCTACACCACGGCGGCGACCCACGCCATTATTCAGGCGAATCTCCACCGCTCCCCCCTGTTTTCCGGGGTGATCGAGGGGGTCGGGCCGCGGTATTGCCCGTCCATCGAGGATAAGATCGTCCGTTTTGCGGACAAGGAGCGGCATCAGCTCTTTTTAGAGCCCATGGGGCTGGACACGGACGAGTGGTACATTCAGGGCTTGTCCAGCTCCCTGCCCGAGGAGGTTCAGCAGCAGATCGTCCACTCCATTCCCGGCTTGGAAAACGCCCACATCACCCGGAGGGCCTACGCCATCGAGTATGACTGCATCGACCCCACGGCGTTGAAGCCGTCGCTGGAGTGCAAGGCCGTCCCCGGCCTCTACGGCGCGGGGCAGTTCAACGGCACGTCGGGCTATGAGGAGGCGGCGGCGCAGGGGTTTTTGGCGGGGGTCAACGCCGCGCGGCAGATCGCGGGAAAGCCGCCGGTGGTTTTGAACCGCTGGGACGGCTATATGGGCGTGCTCATCGACGATCTGGTCACCAAGGGCACGAATGAGCCGTACCGCATGATGACCTCCCGGACGGAGTACCGCCTCACCTGTCGGGAGGACAACGCCGACCTTCGTTTGACGCGGCTGGGCCGGGAGATCGGGCTGGTGTCCCCGGCGCGGCTGGCCGAGGTGGAGGAGAAGTACGCCGCCGTGGCCGCGGAGATCAAGCGGCTGGAGAAAAAGGGGCTGGCGGCCGTTCTGCGCCGGCCGGAGGTGGGGTATTTCGATCTGGACGACCCCGGGCGGCCGGACTTGTCCGCCGAGGTGGTGGAGCAGGTGGAGATCTCGGTGAAATACGAGGGCTATATCCAACGGCAGGAGCGGCAAATGGCGGAGCTAAAGCGCATGGAGAGCCACATCCTGCCCGAGGACATGGACTATTCGGACATCGACGGCCTGCGGCTGGAGGCCCGGCAGAAGCTGGCGGCCATCAAGCCCCGGAACTTGGGGCAGGCGGGGCGCATCTCCGGGGTGTCCCCCGCCGATTTGACCGCGCTGATGTTCTATTTGGAGAAGCACAAGGGCGGTGACCGCCATGGGTGAGCGCGTGGTTCTCGGCCTCTCCGGCGGGGTGGATTCCGCCGTGGCGGCGCTGCTTTTGACAAAGCAGGGCTTTGCCGTCCACTGCGTCTATCTGGACAACGGCGTGGGCGATCCCGCCCCCGCCCAAGAGACCGCCGCCGCCCTCGGCCTGCCCTTTCAGACGGCGGACATCCGCAAAGCCTTGGACGCCAAGGTCTGCCGCCCCTTCTACGAGAGCTATCTCCGGGGGGAGACCCCCTCCCCCTGCGCCCTGTGCAACCCCACTGTAAAGTTCCCAGCCTTGCTATCCATTGCCGACGAGCTGGGCGCAACCTTCGTGGCCACCGGGCACTACGCCCGCAGCCAACACGGCCGTCTGCTCCGTGGGCGAAGCGCCAACGACCAGTCCTACCTGCTGGCGCGGCTCACCACCGCTCAGCTCGCGCGCATTCTCTTCCCCCTCGGCGGCTATGAAAAGTCCGAAGTCCGCGCCTTGGCGGCGTCGGCGGGGCTGGGCGTGGCGCAGAAGCCGGACAGCATGGAGATCTGCTTCATCCCCGACGACAATTACGCCGCGTGGCTGGATGCCTACGGCCCGACCCCGCCCCCCGGCGACTTCGTGGACGGCGAGGGCCGGGTGCTGGGCCGCCATCAGGGCGTCCATCATTACACCTTGGGGCAGGGCCGCGGCCTTGGGGTGTCCGGGCCGCACAAGTATTACGTCGAAGCCATCCGCCCCGACACCGATCAGGTGGTGCTCGGCGACGGCGGCGGCCTGTTCACCCAAACGGTGCGCTGCCGGGACGTGAACTGGCTGACCCCCGTCCCCCTCGCCGCCCCCACGGCGGTCGCTGCCCGCTTCCGCCACTCCAAGAACGAGACCGCCGTCACACTGTTCCCTCAAGAGGATGGCACGCTGCTGGCGGAGGCAGCGGAGGAAACGCCCGTCCGTGCGCCCACGCCGGGCCAATTGGCGGTGTTCTACGACGGCGACGCGGTGGTCTGCTCCGGCTGGATCATGTAAATTTGGAATTTCCTCTTGACAGATGCCGCCCGGCAAGGTATAATACCATCGTTGTCGCGGGTGTAGCTCATCTGGTAGAGCGCCACCTTGCCAAGGTGGAGGTAGCGAGTTCGAGCCTCGTCACCCGCTCCAAAAAAAAGAAGGACGCATCGTCAGATGCGTCCTTCCTTTTTGTCTGGCCCACGGGCCGCGTGCGTTTAATTGCCGGTGGAATTGAAGTGGATGGTGGCGTTGAACAGGCTGTCGTTAATGTCATCAATTGAAATTTCTTCCCATTGTTCTTTACTGCCAGTGTAATAAATATCTTTCAGATCTGGCATAACAAATGCCTCTTCGTCAATATTTGTAACACTATCTGGGATGGTGATGGAGGTCAGCCCGGAATGATAGAAAGTCCCGCTTCTAATTCTTGTCACTGTTGCCGGAATGACTACGCTTTTCAGATTTGTGAGCCGAAAGGAATCAGAGCCAATGCTGACAACGCCATAGGGGATGTTGACGCGAGACAAGGCCGAACCATAAAAGGCTTTCTCCCCGATGGTTTTCAGCGTGTTGGGCAGGTTCGTGCGCAGCAAGTCTTTACAAAAACCGAACGCCCAATCGCCAATGCCGGTAACACCCTCAGAAACGGTAACAGAGGTAATGTCGCTCCGTATATCGTACCAAGGGGTCGTAAGATTGATCGGAACGCCATCGGTTGTATAATTGCACTTGTAATCCTGCATTTTTCCGGACCCACTGATGACCAGTTCCCCATCGACATACAAAACCCATGTTACATTACTCCCGCACTTTCCCGAATCAATGACTTCCCGTCCCGGTTCTGTGCTCGGCTCGGGGTCTTTTGTGGGTTCAGGCTGCTTGCTGGGTTCGGGTTCTTTGGTCGGCTCTGGGTCGGGCGCGGGGCTGGGTACAGGCTCAGGGGAGGGTTCGGGTTCTGGCTCTGTCCGCGTGATCCGCACCACCTTGTTGTCCCGCACGCCGTAGGTGTTCTTTGCCTCCAACGTAAAGCTGTTCTCTCCCAGCTCCAAGGCCACTGTCACCTTGAACGAGCCGTTGTTCAACGCCACACTCTCCCCGTCCAGCGTCAGCTTTGTTCCCATGGACACCGGGGATACCTTACCCGTCAGGGTGACGCGCTCCTCGGTGGTTTCGGCGGCGTAGCGGTTCACGGTGATGACCGGGGTGTCGGTGGTGTCCGAGCCATAGCCGTGGTTCAGGGCGCGGGCCAGCAGGGCGGCGAACTCCGCGCGGGTCAGCCCCTTCTGGGCCGCGATCGTGCCGTCGGGCAAGCCGGACACCAGTCCTTCAGACACCGCCACCGCCATGTAAGGCTTCACCCCGGCGGAGATGCTGTTGACGTCGGAGAACATATTGAGGACGGACAGGTCGGCATTGGTGGTCTTGGAAGCGTACCGCCATGCCACCAGCAGGGCATAGATGGTCTCCTCCCGGGTGATGGTCTGCTCCGGGCGGAAGCTGGCCGTGCCCTGCAGATTGACGACGTTGGGGAACAGGGCCTTGGTGGCTTCGATGTGGGCCTTGGCCCAGCTGTCGGCAGTGTCGGTATAAGTCGCCGTGGGGTTTTCCTCCAGCGTCAGACCCATGGCCACGGCGAACACCTTGGCCGCTTCGTCCCGGCGAATCAGGCCGTTGGGACGGAACGTACCGTCGGGATAGCCGTTGAACCAGCCCCGCTGGGAGCAGGTCTCGATGGATGTTTTGGCCCAATGGCCGTCGGGAACATCGCTGTACTGCTGTCCTCCTTCCGCCGTGTAGCCGATGTACTCTTGGCCGTAGGGCAGGGCCAGCGCGGGGGCGGCCAGTCCTAACATCAGGATCAGCGCCAATGCCAGAGATAAAATTTTTCGCTTTTTCATCTTTTTTCCTCCTTGTGTGTTTTGCCTGTTTCGGCAAGGTCAGCCGGGGGACGGGCGGGTGAAAGGCCCGCCCCCGCTTGGCTTTCCCTGCCGAAAAAACAAAAGCGGCGCAGGGATCATTCCCTACACCGCATCAGCACACAAGCCCATCTCCGCATTTCCGCCTTGAAAAAAAGGCAAAAACGGGTATAATGGGAGTGGCGCAGTAATTCTGCTGTGTGGGAGGTCATCGCTCCTGCATAGGGCTGTGGGGTGCTGCAACACTCCACGGCCTGCCTTTGTTTCCTCGGCACTTCTATTTTAGCCTTTTGTGCCGAAAAAGGCAAGGGTATTTTTGCATTTTTTCCAAAAACAAGCCGAGGTGTTTGCCCCGGCTTGTTTTTTTACGCCGGACACTGCCGCCCGGTGTGGTCGATGGTGTAGTTCCCCGGCAAAATCAGCTCGGAGATGGGCACGAGGGTGTACCCCTGCCCGATGAGGTTTTCCAGAATACCGGGCAGCGCCTCGGGGGTGTGCTTGGCGGCGTTGTGAAAGAGGATGATCGACCCCGGCTGGACTTTGGAGGTCACCCGCTTGGTGATGTCGGATGCGGAGAGGTCTTTCCAGTCCAGCGAGTCCACGTCCCACTGGATCGGCTCTAAGCCCGCGGCGCGGGTGGTGGTGATGACGTGGTCGTCATACTCGCCGTAGGGCGGGCGGAACAGCGTCGGCCGCACCCCCGTCACCCCCTCGATCTTGTCGCAGGAGAGCTTCAAGTCCGCCGCGATCTGGTCGGCGGACAGGGCGTTGAAGTGGTCGTGGTGCGCGGAGTGGCTCATCACCTCGTGGCCCGCGTCGTGAAGAGCCTTGACCGATTCGGGGTACTTATCCACCCAGTCTCCCACCACGAAAAAGGTCACCTTCACGTTGTACTTCGCCAAAATGTCGATGAGCTGCTGGGTGTCCTCGTTGCCCCACGCCGCGTCGAAGCTCAGCGACGCCATCTTTTGATCCCGCTGCACGCAGTAGATGGGCAGCTCCCGCGTGGCCGCCGCCGCGCCCACAATGGCCGGGTGGTTCACCACCGTGAACATCACCGCCGCCAGCGCCACGCAGCCCAGCGCCACCAGATACTTACCCCGGATACACCAGAACTTTGGCCCTTTTGCAAAAAATCGTCTCATATGACCATCCCTCCCGCAGGTTTTAGTCAAACCTATGCGGAGAGGTAGTCCAAAATGCAATAAAACACCCCCGGTAAAACCGGGAGTGTTTTTTGTCGGCTTATTTGGTTTTATTTCTTCCCCGTATAGGGGTGATACCCCTTCCTTTTGCCCTTGCGGACGGCGCGGCGGATGAGGAGGGCCGCCACCAAAATGACCAGCAGGATCAAGATGACCAACACCGCCGTGGGCGCGCCCATGGGAATGAGGAGGTCAATGGGGTTCAGGCTGGGCTTGACGGCCTTGTGCAGGGACGCCGCCGGCGCGACGCTCTCCTGATCGTTCAAATAGTCGGCAAACGCCTGCCACGCTTTTAATTCCCGCCCCTGAGAATCGCGGATGATGTGCTGTTCAAAGTCCGTGATGGGGTTGCCGTCCTTGTCCCGTGGGGTGATGGACAGCAGACCAAAGGACTTCTCCTTCACCGCCGCCAGCATTTGCCCTGAATAGAGGTCGGCCACCACCCGGTAGAGCTGGTCGTCCTTTGGCGTCCCGTAAGAGCCGCTGCCATGGCTGCTGTAGATGTGAACCGAGGTCACCTTGTCCAAAAACATCCGGTTGGGGTTATAGATCCATCCGCACCCCGCGCCGTAGAGGGTGGCGGCGGGCATGAGGGCGGAGATGGACGCGTCCACCTCAAAGACGTTTTTCAGGTCTCGCCCCGTGAGGTACACCGACACCAGCGGATACCCCGGCGAGCCGTCCGCCCCAGAGCCGAGGGACAAAATGTCAAACGCCTGAGAGGTGGTCACCTCTCCCTTGGCCAGCGTCCCCCGGATCACCCCGTCGGGGACGACGGCAAAGGCCACCGCCTCGCCATAGTACCCCTCCACCTTCCGCACCGTCTCCAGATACGCCTCGCCAATGAAATCGCCGGTCTGGGGAATGGTAAAGTCCGATTCCGCAACGGTCAAAACGCCGTCATATGACATATTGTAATCGCTTAAATAGGAAGAATCCACCTTCTGCTTAAACCGCTCCGCCAGCGTCTCCAGCTCCCGGTCTGCCCGGATGGAGCCGTCGATGGGAATGAGCCGATAGTCTTCAAAGGTGAACTGCTCGTCCTCGGCGTCCAGCTTCTTCAGGGTAATGCTCCCCAGATTTTGGGTATACGGCCCACAGGAGACGATGGGCGTGCCGTTGACTACGATAGGCTCTTCCAAAGTGGTGTGGGTGTGGCCGGAGACGATGAGGTCGATGCCGTCCACCGCCTTCGCCAGCTCGTAATCCTCCCCCTTGCCGCTGTCCGTGCCGCCGTGGGACAGGCAGATGATGAAGTCAGGCTGTTCCTTCTCCCGGATCTCCGCCACCACCCGCTTGGCGGCCTCCACCATTGGCTCATAGACCATCCCCGACATGGGGGCACACTCGTCGGAATCCACCCCCATCACGCCGAACACGGCGATCTTCACCCCGTCCTTTTCCACCACAGTGTACGGGGTGACGGGGTAGTTTACAAAGGCTTCGGTGAGGTTCTGCCCCGCGTCCACGTCCTTGGGGGTGGTGTAGTTGGCCTGAACGATGGCGGGGATCGCCTCGCCGCTCTGCTTGGCGGCGTACAGCATCTCCGCCAGTCCCTTCTGGCGGTAGTCAAACTCGTGATTGCCCAAGGTCACCACGTCGTAGCCCATCCGCCCCAGCGCCCGCAGCTCGGGCGCGTCGGTGGAGTAGACCGTCTGGAACAGCGACCCCATGGAGAAGTCGCCGCCGTCCACGGTGATGGTGGGGTAGTGGGCGTTGGCCCGCTCGTTTTTGAGGGCGGTAGCCAGCCGGGGGTAGCCCCCCACGCCGTTGGCGTCGGGGTAGAAGTGGTCGTGGGTGTCGTGGGTGAACAAAACCGTCAGGCCCTTGGTGTCCACCGGCTTTGTCTCCGCCCCCGCCGGAAGCAGGAAAAGCCCCGCCAGCAGGCACACAGCCAAAGCCACCGCAAACACGCGGGATCCCTTTTTCATGGGTCTCCCCTCCTTTTTCTCTATTATATAGAATTCCTCCCGCCATTGCAAGAAATCCCCGCCGTTACAGAATATTTACATTTTTGCCGGGCCTGTCCACACTTTATTTACAGCTTGGTCAATTTCTGGTTATTTTTTCGGCACATACTGAAGCCACCCTATTCCGAAAGGATGATTTTATGAAAGTGCAAACACCTCTATCCCTGCTTCTGGCGGCTATTTTAGTCGTCGCCCCCGCCTGCGCCGCCGAGCCGGCTGCCGAAGGGTCGGATATCACCACCATTACCCTCAGCGATTCCCAAGTGCAGATCAACGGCGCGGCCATGTCCCACAACCCCGACGCCGCCGTCTACGCGGGCGCGGACATCGTCTACTACCACAACGGCACGGATGAGACCTACGGCGAGGGGACGGCGGAGGAGATGCACGACTCCGAGGAGGCCGCCGCCCACACGGTGGTCACCATTACCAAGCCGGGAACGTACCGGCTGACCGGGACGCTCTCCAAGGGACAGATCGCCATTGATCTGGGCAAGGACGCCAAGGACGACCCCAGCGCCGTGGTCACCCTCATTTTGGACAATGCCAACGTCACCTGCACCGTCGCCCCCGCCCTCATCTTCTACAACGTCTACGAGTGCGACCGGGGCTTTGCCGAGTATGAGGGGGAGGAGACCTACCCCGGCTCTGCCACGGTAGACACCTCCGCCGCCGGGGCAAACGTCATTCTGGCCAAGGAAAGCGTCAACACCTTCACCGGCTCTCACGTGGCCCGCATTTACAAGGAGGGCACCACCAAAAAGCTCCACAAATATGACGGCGCGTTTTACTCCAAAATGTCCATGAACATTTTGGGCGACAACGGCGACGACTCCGGCCTTTTGAACATCGTGGCCGACAACGAGGGGCTGGACAGCGAGCTGCACCTCACTCTGGACGGCGGTTCCATCCACATTACCGCCCAAAACGACGGCATTAACACCAACGAGGACTACGTCTCGGTTACCACGGTCAACGGCGGCATCCTCACCATTGATTCCGGCCTCGGCGCAGAGGGAGACGGCATTGACTCCAACGGCTATCTGGTCATCAACGGCGGTCAGATTTTCTCCGCCGCCAGCGGCCACTCCGCCGACGGCGGCATTGACGCGGAAATGCCCATCCTCATCAACGGCGGCACAGTGTCCGCCTTCGGCGTTCGCAACGACAACGCCGACTCCGCCTCCGCGCAGCCCTATATGGAGCTTTCCTTCGCCAAGGCCGTCCCCGCAGGCAGTCTCATCGAGCTGAAGGACGCGGACGGCAACACCGTCTGGTCTGCCACCACCCCAAAGTCCTGTCAGTCGGTCACTCTGAGCTGTCCCGGCCTGAAGCTGGACGCCCTTTACCACCTCTATGTGGACGGCGCAGAGCAGTCCTACACCGGCCACGCCTTTGGGATGGGCGGCGGCTTTGGGGGCGGGCAGCCCCCCGAGGGCATGACCGAGCGTCCCGAGGGCTTTGATCCCGCCCAGCGCGGGGAGCGGCCCGCCGATCTGCCCGAACCCCCGGAGGGCTTTGATCCCACCCAGCGGGAGGAGCGGCCCGGCGGCGGACGTTTCCCCGGCGGCCAGCGGGAAAATGAGGGCGAGCCCTCCGCCGACTTCACCCTCACCGCTCAACAGAAGTCCTTCTCCGGCATTCAGGCCACCCAGACCGCCTCCCCCTTTACCGACGTGGACGAGACCGCCCCCAGCTTCTCCGCCATCTGCACCCTCTTCCAAAAGGGCATCCTCCAAGGGGACGGAGCGGGCCGTTTCTTCCCCAACGACCTCATTCAAGACGACCACTGGCAGATCATTCTTGAGCGGCTTGCCAAGGCGGGGGTGCGGCTGGATGATCCTCCCGCCGCCGACGGTCTGACCCGCGCCGAGGCCGCAGAGCTGGCCGCCGGGCTTCTTTCCCAATAGCCCACCTTGCCTTTTCCCCCGCTTTGCCCTATAATAGACCCGTGTGTGTTTTCACGCACGGGTCTATTGCTGTGGAAGGGAGGGTGTTCGGCGTGATCGTCATTGATCTGGAGTGGAACAGCGGGCTTTATACCAAGCTCCGTCTGGACGAGGTTTTGCAGATCGGCGCGGTGAAGGTGGATTTAGACCGCCGCAGGATCGTGGACAGCTTCAACGCCTATATCCGCCCCTCCATCCACAAGCGTTACTCTCCCGCCGCCGAGCAGCTCCCCGATCTGGCTCTTTCGGAGAACGCCGAGCTGGACTTCCCCACCGCCTTTGTCCGCTTTTTGGATTGGTGCGGCGGCGACGGCCTGTTTGCCTGCTGGGGCAACAGCGACTTAAACGTCCTCATCCAAAACCGGGACTACCACAAGCTGGACGGCTCTCTGCCCTCCACCTTTCTCGACCTGCAAATGGCCTTTGACCGCTATATCGGCTGCGGCCACAATCTGGCGCTGGAGCGGGCGGCTGAATACTGCCTCGTTCCCGACAGCTTCGACCCCCATAACGCCCTCTATGACGCCGTGACCGCGTGGGCGGTGGCGGAGCGCGTCCCCACCTCCCTGCTGTTAGAGGCCGTCCGGGAGGCGGGCCAGCCCCTTCCCAAGGGCCAAAAGGCCCTCCCCAAGCGTAAAAGCCTTTGGCGCGGGCCGTTCTCCTCCCGCGACCTCACCCTCACCAACCGGGGCTGCCGCCGGGCCAACTGCCCCGCCTGCGCCGCGGTCAACCGGGTGGGCCAGTGGTATCTCGCCGACGACGGCTTCTACTACAGCCGCTTTGCCTGCCGTGGCTGCGGCCTGCCGGGCTTGCTGCGGCTGGAGATTTTTGAGGACAAAAAGGGCCGCTTTTGGGGCAACAGCGCCGTTCTCCCCCTGAATCAGCAAAGGCTGGACTTTTTCCGCGCCCTTGCCAAGTCCCCAGCCATCCCTACCACCAAAAAACGCTCCCGGCGCCGCCGGCGCAAGCGCACCGCCCGCTCATAAAAGCACAAAGGGATGCCGCCCGGCATCCCTTTTTCTTTGCGTCCGCACCCCCGGCCCAACCGCCACATAGGATACCTTAGCCGGCGATGAAAGGAGGCGCGCTATGGCCTATTCAGACACCGAGCTATTGGCCCGGCTCATCCAATGCGAGGCGGGGGGAGAGGGCCAGACCGGCATGGAGGCCGTCGCCAGCGTGGTGATGAACCGCGTTCGCATTGATTACGGAGAGTATGGAAGAATTATGACAATACCCGGCGTTATCTTTCAAAAGGGGCAGTTCGTCTGCGCCATGGAGACCGTCGGCGGCCAATATAACGCCCAGAACATCTACAATATGCGTCCTGAGGCCCAGCACTACGCCATTGCGGAGTGGGCCATCGCGGGAGGCCGTGTGGGCGGTCTGGGTCAAGCCCTTTGGTTTTTCAACCCCTATTCTCCCTCCTGCCGTCCCAATTTCCCGACCCGCGTAGGCACGTTCGCCCTTCGGCTGGGCGACCACTGCTTTTACGACCCCACCAGCTATTACGCCGATACTTAGCCGACTTGATCTCACACTCAGAAAGGAGTTTTGACATATGGCGATCCAACCTGAAGGGATTCTTCGCGTGCAGCAGCGCATGGCGGAGGACAACAACTCCATCAACACCCCCGCCCAAGGGGACAGCGGCATCATGGACTCCCCCGGTCTGGAGGGCTCGTTCCAGCAGGTGCTTGGCGACAATCTGGGCCACTACGTCCAGATCGACTTTTTGGTGGGCATCCAAACCTTGGTGCGCCGCAGCGGCATCATTTACGCCGTCGGCCGCAGCTTCGTCGTCCTCTATGACGAGACCAACCGCAACTTTGTCATGTGCGACGTGTTTTCCGCCAAATTCGTGGCCTTCTTTGCCACCCGGCCCGCCCCCGGCGTTCTGCCCAACAACCCCATGGGTATCATGGAGGTGGATGCAGAGGGCAATCTCTGGCCCGTCCAGCACATGGAGACCGCCAACACCCCTCCCGGCGAGCAGATCACCCAAGCGCAGGTGGTTCAGGCCCAGACTCGGGCCGCAGAGCTGGCCCGCCGCTATGCCGCTCAGCAGCAGCAGACCCAGCTCCCCGGCATCGTTCCGCCCTCCGCCGTTCCCCCTCCTCAGGAGTCCGAAACCGGCCCGGGCTGGGTGACCCTCACCGATCAGGGTCTGTCCGACCAGCTTCAAGCCGGCCGTCAGGCCCGCTCCAACCAGTTTTAAGCTGTCCCGTCCGCAAAAAGAGGCCCGTTGTCTAAGACAACGGGCCTCTTTTTGCGATAAAGGAAACAGGTCACAGCACCTTGGACAAAAACTCGATGGTGCGCGGCTCTTTGGGGTTGGCGAAAAACTCCGCCGGGGTGTTCTGCTCCAAAATGTGCCCCCCGTCCATGAAGAGGACGCGGCTGCCCACCTCCCGGGCGAAGCCCATCTCATGGGTGACCACCACCATGGTCATGCCCTCGTGGGCCAGCTCTTTCATCACGTCCAGCACCTCCCCCACCATTTCGGGGTCGAGGGCGGAGGTAGGCTCGTCAAAAAGCATCACCTTGGGCTTCATCGCCAAGGCCCGGACGATGGCAATGCGCTGCTTCTGGCCGCCGGAGAGCTGGGCGGGGTACGCGTCCGCCTTGTCCTCCAGCCCCACCCGCTTCAAAAGGGTGGTGGCGGTGTCGTCCGCCTCCCCCTGACTCATCAGCTTGGTCCGCACCGGGGCTAAGGTAATGTTTTTGCGGATGGTCATGTTTGCAAAGAGGTTAAAGTGCTGGAACACCATCCCCATCTGCCGCCGCATGGCGTTGATGTCCGTCTTGGGGTCGGTGATGACGGTGTTTTCAAAGGTGATCGTGCCCGCCGAGGGGGTCTCCAGCAGGTTGAGGCACCGCAGGAAGGTGGACTTCCCCGACCCGGACGGGCCGATGACCACCACCTTCTCGCCGGGGTGGATGTGCTCGGAAATGTTGTCCAGCACCAAGTGGTCGCCGAAGGACTTGGACAGGTTTTTAACGTCGATCACTTTGACGCAGCCTCCTTTCCAGCTTCCCCTGGAGCCAGGTGAGTACCATCACAGCGGCCAGATACATCACAGCGACGCCCAGATAGGGGAACATGGGCTCATAAGTCTTGGCGCCGATGGCCTTGGCGTAATAGATGAGTTCCGCGCCGCCGATGGCGGATACCAAGGAGGTGTCCTTAAACAGGGTGATAAATTCGTTGCCCAGAGCGGGGAGGATGTTCTTGAACGCCTGAGGGATGATGATAAACCGCATGGTGTCGATGTAGCCAAGGCCCAAGCTGCGCCCCGCCTCCGACTGGCCCACGTCCACGCTCATCAGGCCGCCCCGGACGATCTCCGCCACGTAGGCCCCCGAGTTGATGCCGATGCCCAGAGCGCCCACCATAGTCTTGTTCCGGCTGGAGCTGAAAATGACAAAGCCCCAGATGAGCAGCTGCACCATCATAGGAGTACCCCGGATCACGGTGGTGTACGCCTTGCACAGGCCGTTGAAGAAGCCTAAAAGCAGGCTTTTTTTCCCCGGCCGCTGCTGGTCGTGGGCGGTGCGGGCCACCGCCACCCCCACCCCCAGCACAATACCGATGCACAGGGCGATCACGGTGAGCTGAAAGGTCATGCCCATCCCCTTCAGATAGAGCCGCCACCGCTCCCCCTCGATAAAGGCCTGATAGAACAGACGGAAGAAGTTATCAAAGAAGCCAAGCTCTTCCCCGGCCTTGGCCAGCTCAGTCAGCTGAGCATAATACTGCGCCCAATCCATGGGCATGACCCCCCTTTCCTCACAGTGCGGGGGCGGCCTGATATGGGCCGCCCCCGCACGGTATGATCGTTTGCTCAGTCAGCGGTGATGTACTTGTCCACGATGTTCTGGAAGGTACCGTCGGCCTTGAGCTCGTTCAGCGCGCCGTTGACGGCGTTCAGCAGCTCGGTGTTGCCCTTCCGCAGGCCGATGGCGTAGTTTTCCTCCACCCATGCGCCCTCCAGAATGGTGAGCCCGGCGGCGGCGTTGGCCTTGACATATTCCTGAGCGGGCAGGTTGTCGATGATGACCGCGTCTACCTGACCGTTGATCAGGGCCTGAACCGCCACGGCGCCGGTCTCATAGCCGATGACATGATCCTCGCCGTAGCCGCCGTTCTCCGGGGTGTCGGAGGCGTAGATGTAGCCGGTGGTGCCCAGCTGGGTGCCGATCATCTTCTCACCCAGATTGTCCATGGTAACATCGGAGTCCTCCTTTACGATGACCACCTGCACGCCGGTGGCGTAGGAGTCGGTGAAGTCCATCTTGGCCAGACGATCCTCGCTGACGGTGATGCCCGCCATGGCGATGTCACTCTGGCCATTCTGCACGGCCAGCAGGGCGGCGTCAAAGCCCATGTCGTCCACCACAAGCTCCAGACCCAGCTTCTTGGCGATGGCGGCAGCCACCTCTACGTCGATGCCGATGGGGCTGCCGGAGTCGTCCAGCATCTCATAGGGAGGGAACGCGGCGTTGGTGGACATATGGAGCTTGCCCGTCTCCACGGTCTTGAGCGCAGCGGCGTCATCGCCGCCGTTGCTGGCGGGCGCGGTGGGCTCAACGGTATCCTTGCCGCCGGTGCAGCCGGCCAGCAGGCCCATGCACAGGCAGACGGCCAAAGCCAGTGCCATGATCTTGGTAAACTTCTTCATTTCACTCGTCTCCTTGTTGTCCGCTTCCTCAAAGCGGAAATCTGAGGGTGATTATACATGAGATTCACCAAAAATGCAAGGGCAATTTCCACAAATTCAAAGCCGTGTTTTCGTTTATTCATTGTATGGTGAATATTTATTCATTCGTGTATAAAAGAAGGGACGCACTGAGTGCGTCCCTTGCTTGACATCAAATCGTTTAGGGCAGGTAATTGCGGGGGTTCACCCGCTGGCCGTTCACCCGCACCTCGAAGTGGCAATGGGGGCCGGTAGAGTTGCCGGTAGAACCGGACTTGGCGATGACCTGACCCTGATACACCCGCTCGCCCACCCGAACCAGCAGCTTGGAGTTATGGGCGTAGTAGGTCTGCTTGCCGTTTTCGTGGTCGATGACCACATAGTAGCCGTAGCTGTTATGCCAGCAGGCGGTGACCACCTTGCCGCCATCAGCGGCCTTGACGGAAGTGCCGGTACGCACGCCGATGTCCAGTCCGCCGTGGAAGTCGGAGACGCCGAAGAGGGTGCGCCAGCCGTAACGGGATGTGATCGTGCCTCGAACGGGCCAGATGAAGTTGCCCTTGGCCATGGTCTTGGGCCGCTCCTTGGTGCCCTTGGCCACCACCTTGGTCTGGGGGGCAGTCAGCTCACGGGTGTTCTGGATATCCCGGGCCTCCTCATAGCCGTTGAGATAGGTAATGCGGGCGGTGACCAGCGCCGTACCCTCCGCGCCGGGGTCAAGCACCTTGGTGTCCCCCTGATACATGGTGTCGTCCTCTTTGTACTCAATGGGGGCGGGAATGGCCTCCTGATAGGTCACCGCGTCCACGCTGCGAACGGAGAGATAGGGTACGTTCCGCTGTACGGTCAGTTCCTGTTTGGGCATCAGGCTCTTCAGGCTGGCCTGCGGATTCATGGCCATCAGTTCGTCCACGGTCATGTCGTGCTTTTTGGCGATGCCGGAATAGGTGTCGCCCTTTTGCACCGTATAGGTCACCGCTTCCACAGAATCGGAGGTGAGCAGGGCGCGCAGGGCATCCATATCGGCGGTGTCGCCGTTGGCGGTGTAGGAATAGTCCAGATTCACCGGGACGGTAAACTCGCAGGACACGGTGTTGGCGTTCTGATACGGGGCTTTCAGCTCCGCCAGCAGCTCCTCCAGCTCGGTGGCGTCCGCCAGCACGCCCATGTCCTTCCCGTCGATGGAGAAGGTGTAATTCTTGCTTACCTCGTCCACCTGATTGAAGAGATAGGTCTCAAAGCCGGACAGGGAGGAGATCTCGCTGCGCTCCACGATACGGCTCTTGTAGTCCACTTCGCACGTCAGGTCGTAGTCGCAGCCCAGAATCTCGCCGACCCGGTCTTCCACCCGGCCCACAATGCGCTCAAACTCGCCCCGGTCAGAGACAACGCCCAGCGGCGTGCCGTCCACCGTCACCTCGTACCCGCGGGTATAGACCGTGGGGACAGTGGTGAGAACCGCAATGAACAGCGCCGCGAGCAAAAAGGCCCGCGCCGGGAAACGCCGCTTTTCCCGGCCTGCGTCCCAACGAAACAGCATATCGTCTACCCGGTCGCGCAGCTCTTTGCGCCAGTCGCGCTTGGCGGCAGCGCCGTTCTCCGCCGCCTCCGAGAGCTGAGGGCCGGGGTACAATATCTCGTCCATCGCAGTTCACCTCCCACCAAATATTGTGGAATCCCCACCCGTTTCCGGGACAGGAAAAAATTACAATTCAGTTACAACATTGGTATCATACACCCTTTCAAGCCGCCCGTCAACCCCGTTCTCCGTCTCCCGGCACAGGTTTTGTCACCGTTTTGTAACAATATCTTGGGGGTTGCGCGGCCAAAACAGCCGATCTTCCACAACCACTGCCTTTTTTGAAAAACGGGAAAAATTTTTCTGCGTGCAATACACAAAGCCGCCGGAAGGAATCTTCCTCCCGGCGGCCTCGCGCTTTTTACTCTCCCTTATATTTCCTCCGCGTCGCCGCGCCGCCCCGCAGGTGGCGCTGGGCCTTGTTCACGTCCAGCACCTCCTTTACCTGCGCGTAAAGCCCCGGCCGAAAGGCCGCCAGCCGCTCGGAGATGTCCTTGTGTACCGTGCTTTTGCTCAAGCCGAACTTGGCCGCGGCGGCGCGGACGGTCGCCCCGTGGTCAATGATATACTCCGCCAGCGCCACCGCCCGCTCCTCAATATTTCCCTTCACACAGCAACACTCCCTGCCCTTGACCTATGGCACTATACGCGCCGGGAGAAGAAAATATTCCCTCGCCCTTGCAACCGCAGGCATAATGGTCTATAATAGGTTCACATTTATAATGTAAGAGAGGGATCGTTATGCAGCGCACCACTATCCGTGAACTTTTGGCCGATATGGACGCCTTTGCCGGCAAGACTGTCACCGTCTGCGGCTGGGCGCGCACCATTCGGGACATGAAGACCTTCGGCTTTATTGAACTTAACGACGGCTCCGCCTTCCAGAATCTTCAGGTCGTGATGGACGCCAACCTTCTTCCCAATTACAAGGACATTGCCGGGCAGAACGTGGGCGCGGCCCTGATCGTCTCCGGTCAGGTGGTGCTTACCCCCGAGGCCAAGCAGCCTCTGGAGCTGAAGGCCGCCGCCATTGAGGTGGAGGGCGTTTCCACTCCTGACTACCCCCTGCAGAAAAAGCGCCACTCGGTGGAGTACCTGCGTACCATCCAGCACCTGCGCCCCCGGACGAACCTTTTCTCCGCCGCCTTCCGGGTGCGCTCCGCCGCCGCCTACGCCATCCACGAGTTTTTCCAGCGCCGCGGCTTTATCTATGTCCACACCCCCATCATCACCGCCTCTGACTGTGAGGGGGCGGGAGAGATGTTCCAAGTCACCACGCTGCCCCTGAACGACGCGCCCAAGACGCAGGACGGCGGGGTGGATTTCTCGCAGGATTTCTTCGGCAAGCCCGCCAGCCTCACCGTTTCCGGCCAGCTCAACGCGGAAAACTTCGCCATGGCCTTTGGGGATGTCTACACCTTCGGCCCGACCTTCCGGGCGGAAAAGTCCAACACCCAGCGCCACGCGGCGGAGTTCTGGATGATCGAGCCGGAGATGGCCTTCTGCGATCTGGCCGGGGATATGGACGTGGCGGAGGCCATGATCAAGTATGTCATCAAGGCCGTTTTGGAGCGGTGCGCCGCCGAGATCGACTTCTGCAACGCCTTTTTGGACAAGGGCCTGAAGGAGCGTCTGGAGCACGTGGCCGCCAGCGACTTTGGCCGCGTGAGCTACACCGAGGCCATCGACATCCTCCAAAAATCCGGGGTGAAGTTTGAATACCCCGTGTCTTGGGGCTGCGACCTCCAGACCGAGCATGAGCGGTATCTCACCGAGCAGCACTTCCAAAAGCCGGTGTTCGTCACCGACTACCCCAAGGAGATCAAGGCGTTCTATATGCGGGAAAATCCCGACGGGAAGACCGTCGCCGCCGCCGACTGCCTTGTTCCCGGCATCGGGGAGATTATCGGCGGCAGCCAGCGCGAGGAGCGTCTGGATAAGTTAGAGGCCCGCATGGACGAGCTGGGCATGGACAAGGAGAACTACTGGTGGTATCTCGACCTGCGCCGCTATGGCTCTTGCACCCACGCCGGCTTCGGTCTGGGCTTTGAGCGGCTGGTGATGTACCTCACCGGCATTTCCAACATCCGCGACGTGGAGCTGCATCCCCGCACGGTGGGAAACGCTGAATTTTAACATGAAAAAACGTCTTTTGGCCCTGCTGTGCGCGGTCGCGGCGTGCCTTGCTCTATTGATTCCTTGGAGTTATGCCGCCAGTGTTTATGACGATGTGTATTTGGTCGGCGTCAATGATACCGTCCTTTTGGGCCTGATCTCCGAAAGCCAGATGCCGGTGCGCCGGGGCAACGTGATCTATGCCCCCTACACCGTTCTGGACAACAAGGAGCTGGGCTTGAGCTACGCGCTGAACCGCAGCGGCGGAACGTTCACCATCTTTAACCGGGAAAGCACCCTGATTTTCCAGCTCAACGGCTCCGGCTCGGCGGACAAGAAGGGCGGGGAGTACGCGCAGGGCATCATTACCCGCAACGGCGTGGTGTATATCCCTCTGCGCTTTGTGTGCAACTTTTTCGACTTGAGCTACTCCTTCTACAATCTGGTGCTCCCCGACGGCTCCGTCCCCATCGCCCGTCTCCGCACCTCCACCGCCACTCTGGGGGACGCCCAGTTCGGCACGCAGGCCGCCCAGCTTGTGGCCGGCCCTCTGGCCCAGTATCTCGCCGCGCAGGCCACCCCCGAGCCTACCCCTACCCCCCGGCCTACGCCGCGGCCCACCCCCACTCCCACCGCTCCCGCCGTGCCTATTCCCACTCCCTCCGCGCCTCCTCAGGCCGCCGACGTGTCCTTTGCCGTGGCCTGTACCGACCCCGACGGGTTTTCCGAGGTTCTGAGCACGCTGGAGCAGTACCGGGTCAAGACCCTGTTCCTTTTCCCGGTGGACGCCCTGTCCCAGCAGGACGGTCAAGTCCGCTCTGCGGCGGCGGCCGGGCATCAGGTCGGCCTGCTTCTCACCTCCGGCGACCCGCTCTCGGAGTTCCGCCGGGGCAATGAGCTGCTGGGCCATATCCTCCGCTATGAGGCCACGCAGGTCGCCCTTCAGGACGAAGCGGCCGCCGCCGAGCTGGGGGAGGAGGCCGCCCCTTGGTGGCTCTGGCGGACAAACACCTATCTGCGGACGGGCAGCGCGGCCACGCAGGCCCGCAGTCTCATGCAAGACATTGCCGACCGGGGGAACGCCTACGTCACCCTACCCTCCACCCCCCGCTCGGCGCAGGTTCTCCGCCGCGTCCTCCCCACCTTGACCCAGCGGCCGTATACCATCCGGCTGATGACCGAAGCATCGTAAAAGAAGCCACCGTTCGCAAATGCGAACGGTGGCTTTTATCAACCAACAAAAAAGGCGGTCAATGGCATCCCGCGCAGCTGGCGCACACGCCGCTGCAGCCGCTCTTTTTCCGTCCCCGGCACAGCAGCCAAACCATCCCCACCAGACAGAGGAGCGCCGCCGCCGCGCCGACCGGGTCGGTGTGCCCGGTAAACGCGCTGCCCAACTGATAGACGATGAGGGAGGCCGCATAGGCAAAGGCACACATATAGCCGATGGCAGCGGCCGTCCACTTCCCGCTGTTCATTTCCCGGCGGATCGCCCCCATGGCGGCAAAGCAGGGCGCGCACAGCAGGTTGAAGATCATAAAGGAATACGCACTGATGGGAGTGAACACCGCCCCGATCTGGGCGGAGAAGTCCGCACCCGGATAGAGGACGCGGAAGGTGGAGACCACGTTTTCCTTGGCGATCAAGCCGGTGACCGTGCCCACCGCGGCCTGCCAAGTGCCAAAGCCCAGCGGAGCAAAGATCCAGCACACCGCCCCACCGATGGCCGTCAAAATGGAATTGGCGTTGTCGCTCACCATGCCGAAGACACCGTCCTCCACTCCGAAGCTCTGAAGAAACCACAGCAGAACGGAGGAACAGAGGATCACCGTCCCCGCCCGCTTGATAAAGCTCCAGCCCCGCTCCCAAGTGGAGCGCAGGACGTTGCCCACCGCAGGCACATGATAGGCGGGCAGCTCCATGACGAAGGGCGCAGGCTCTCCGGCAAAGGGCTTGGTCTTTTTGAGGATGACGCCGGAGATTACAATGGCCGCCACCCCGATAAAATAGGCGGAGGTGGCTACCAGCGCGCGGTTGCCGCCGAACAGCGCCCCGGCAAACATAGCGATGATGGGCATTTTCGCGCCGCAAGGAATAAAGCAGGTGGTCATCACGGTCATGCGCCGGTCGCGCTCGTTCTCGATGGTTCTCGACGCCATCACCCCCGGCACGCCGCACCCTGTTCCCACCAGCATGGGGATAAAGGACTTGCCCGACAGGCCGAACTTGCGGAAGATCCGGTCCATGATAAAGGCCACCCGCGCCATGTAGCCGATGTCCTCCAAAATGGACAGCAGCAAAAACAGCACCAGCATTTGGGGCACGAAGCCCAGCACCGCGCCCACGCCGCCGATGATACCGTCCACGATCAGTCCCATCAGCCACTCCGAGCAGCCCATGTCCGCCAGCCAGCCGCCCACCGCACCGGGCACAAGCTCCCCGAACAGCACCTCGTTGCACCAGTCGGTGGCACGCGTGCCGACGGACACCCCCCAGCCGCCCATGGACAGGGCGTACACCAAGAACATCACCGCCACAAAGATCGGCAGGGCCAAAACCCGGTTGGTCACCACCCGGTCTACCTTGTCGGAAGCCGACAGGGCATAGGCCGCGCGGCCCTTTTTCACCGCCTTGCCCACCACTTCCCCGATAAAGTCATACCGGGCGGCGGCAGTGGCGCTCTCCACGTCATCCCCGTCCTCCAGCGCGCTCTCGTCCGCCGCAAAGCTGCGGCAGCGGGGCGCAGGACCGCGGGCGGCGGCCAGCACGGCGGCCACCGTCTCGTCCACCCCCTTGTTTTTTAGGGCGGTCAGCCCCACCACGGAGCAGCCCAGCCCCTTTTCCAGCTCCTTCAGGTCGATCTTGTCCCCATTCTTCTCCGCCAGATCCATCATGTTCACCGCCACCACTACCGGGATGCCCACCTCCATGAGCTGGGTTGTGAGGTAGAGGTTGCGCTCCAAATTCGTTCCATCCACAATGTTGAGGATGGCGTCTGGCTTTTCGTTGATTAGATAATTCCGGGCCACCACCTCCTCCGGGGAGTAAGGGGACAGGGAATAGATGCCGGGCAGATCCTGAACCGTCACGTCCTTATGCCCCTTCAGTCTGCCCTCCTTTTTCTCCACCGTCACCCCCGGCCAGTTGCCTACATACTGGTTTGCCCCCGTCAGCGCGTTAAAGAGGGTGGTCTTTCCGCAGTTGGGGTTGCCCGCCAAGGCGATCTTCAGCTCCATTTCCATTGTCTCCTTCCCTTATTCTATCTCGATCAGTTCGGCGTCCGCCTTCCGCACACTCAGCTCATACCCCCGCACGGAAAGCTCCATGGGGTCGCCCAGCGGGGCGACCTTCCGCACCAGAAGCTCCGCTCCCCGCGTCAGGCCCATGTCCAAGATCCGCCGCCGGGTCGCCCCTTCCCCGTGCAGCCTGACCACGGTGGCCCGCTCTCCTACCTTCACATTCTTCAGCGTTTTCATCCTGTTTCCTTCCCTTCTAAATAAGAATACGGCTTGCCAGTCCGGCGTCCAGCGCCACCCGGCCGTCCTTGACCTGCAAGATCAAATTGCCCGCCAGCGCGCTGACCACCGTCACCACCGCGTCCTCTACGAAGCCCAGCTCCGCCAGATGGAGACGCACCTCGTCCTTCCCCGCGATGCGCCGGATGGTCACCTGCTCCCCCACCTGCGCCAAGGTCAACGGCATCCTCCTCGCTCCTTTCTTTGGTTAGCTATCGCTAACTCATTCGGAATATCATAGCGGTTAGTTAATCCTAACCGCTTATGAGGTTAGTATAGGCTAACCTCCGCCATTTGTCAAGAGGGTCGGGGGAAATTTTTCTTGCCCTTTGGGTTTGGATATGCTAACCTAAAGTTATTCAGGTAAAGGAGGCGGCGGCCATGTCTATCCACGAATCGGGAGAGGACTATTTGGAGTCCATTTTGAAGCTCCAGCAGGAGGGCAAGGAGGTTCGCAGCATTGACGTGGTGGCCGATCTGGGCTACTCCAAGCCCAGCGTCAGCGTGGGTATGAAGCGTCTGCGGGAAAGCGGCTATATTACGGTGGCTCAAGACGGGATCATCTCCCTCACTCCGCAGGGGGAGGCGGTGGCCCAGCGCATTATCGGCCGCCACAGGACGCTCACCGCCTTTTTCATCCGTCTGGGGGTGTCCCCGGAGGTGGCGGAGCGGGACGCATGCAAGGTGGAACATGATTTGAGCGACGAGACCTTTGAAAAGCTGGTAGCCCATGCGGCGCAAGGGGAGGCAACTTAGTGTTGCGGCGGTTTTTGTGAAATTCAAACCCTAAGTTGGTGGATTGTTCCCCTCTGCCACGGTACAATGACGCCACAAAGGAGGTCAACAAGATGACATATTTTGCAGAAAATCTGGCCGCCCTCCGCAAGCGGGCGGGCTACACGCAGGAGACCTTGGCGGAGGCGCTGGGGGTGTCCCGGCAGGCCGTAGGAAAGTGGGAGTCGGGACAGGGCCTTCCGGAGGCGTCCACCTTGCTGACGCTGGCCGACCTGCTGGGCTGTTCTCTGGATCAGCTCATGCGCCGGCCGTTAGAGGAAGATGCCCCTGCGGCGGACGACGCCGTCCCGGTCGATGACCCCGCCGGGGACTGGGCGGTGTTTGCCGGGCACATGAGCCGCTTCGCGTTCCAGATCGCTCTGGGGGTGGCGCTGGTGCTGGTGGGGGTGGCCCTCACCGTGGCGGCAGCGGCGTTTTTCAACTCCGGTTTTGTCGCTTTGCCCGTGCTGGTGCTGTTGGCCTGCGCGGTGTTCAACTTTGTGTTTGCCGGTCTGGATCACGGCAATTTTCAAAAGGCGTACCCCGTCCAGCCCCCCTGCCCCTATCCCGATGAGGCAGCCGACTTTGACGCCAAGTTCCGGGGCGGCCTCGCCGCCGCCGTGGCGGGGGTGCTGGTGAGCGCGGCCCTGCTGGTGGCCGCCGCCGTCCTGTTTGAACACAACGAATTTCTGCTCACTCTGGCGGTTGCGGGCTTTATGGCCCTGCTGGCGGTGTGCGTGGCCACCATCGTTTGGCTGGGCATTCGCCATTCCATGTACCACCCCGAGCCGGAGCAGCCCCATGGCCGGGATATCAGCGGCGCGATCATGCTCACCGCCACCGCCATTTACCTCTTTTTGGGCTTTACCCAGAACCTGTGGCACCCCGGCTGGGTGGTGTTCCCCATTGGCGGCATTGCCTGCGGCATTGTAGAAAGTTTGCAAAAGAAAAACTGATCCCTCGAAAAAAAGAGCCTCGCCAAGCGGCGAAGCTCTTTTGCCGTCTTTAACATTCCTTTTGCGTGGGTTTTTGGTGCTCCGCCGCCCCGCCTGCGATGGTCAAAACAATGCCCGCGGCAGCAAGGATGAGGGTGATGAGGATATTGACCCAGTCCGGGTCGGCCACCCGCAGGCGGGCCAACAGGGCGGGGATGGAAAAGTATTGCAGAAAGGGCACAGCGGTGTACCCCTCCCCCAACAGCACGTCGCACAGGGCGTTGAACGTCGGGGTGGCCAGCGCACTCAAGAGGAGACACAGCCCGGTCTTTAACAGCGGGGTCTTAGGCAGCCGCAGGGCCAGATAATAGCCCCACAGAAACACCCCGCCCACCAGTGCAAGGGGATAGGCCAAACCCAAGAGCCAGTTTTCCCCGCCCCCGGCAAAGATTTGAATAACCGCCAACAGGGGAAACACCCACACGGTGGTCAGGGCCACGCACAGGGTCGGGACGTACTTGCCGTAAAACCGCCAGATCGCCCACCAGCCCCACGGGAGGGCCAGCGACACGGCGGTGATGGCCAGCCCGGCCAAGACCCACTTGCCGCCCACATAGAACCAGCAGGACAGGAGCAGAAGCATCAAGCAGGTGGTCGCCGCCCCCAAACAGACGGCAATGCGTTCCTTTTGCACATAGGCGGGCAGGTTGGTAAAGCAAAAGGCCAAGGCCAGAGAGGTCAGGACGATCCAGAACCAGTCCAGCCCGTGGAAAATGGCCAGATCACAAATGAAGCAGGTCACCAGAGCCACGGTGTAGCCCACCAGACAGATGATGCGAAAACTCTTTTTGACCGCTCGCCAGATGGCGGCGGAGCGCTCCTGCGCGTGGGCCTTATCGTCGTCGCAGGCGGTAAAAAATTCATGCTCCGAAATGCCCAGCTCCTTACAAATCGAGGTAATAATGGGCACGTCGGGATAGGAAAGCCCCCGTTCCCACTTGCTGACGCTGGATTCAGTGACGAACAGGCGGGCAGCCAGCTCCCGCTGGGTCAGCCCCGCCTCCTGCCGCTTGCGGCGGATATAGTCGCCAAAGGGTCGTTTTTCTTCCATCGGAGACACCTCCTGAGTGTGAAATGAAATTGACCGCGGTGTCCTCATCGTACCCGCCGGGCGTGAAAAAGTCAAGGGAACAGGCGAAAAAAGCCCCTCGACCGCTGGTCGAGGGGCTTTTTCCATGTTCACAGCTTCCCCTTGGACTTCAGATAGATGAGGAATAGGATCTGGGCCACCGCCAGCAGGGGGAAGCCCCAGCGAAAATACCAGTGCTGGGTCTTGTGGTGAAAGAGGAACATTCCCAGCGTTCCGCCGGGCGCGCCGCCCAAAAGAGGGAACAAAAACAGCATTTGCTCGGAAATGCGCCACGCCCCCCGGACGGCTTTCCACTTATCCAGCCCCATGAGGAGAAAGGCCAAAGCGTTGCTCCCGGCCAGCAGCCAGCTCCACTTCATCTTACTCCTCCTTGCCGCCACCGAACTCCAGCAGGACCAGATCCTTGTTGCGCTCGGCCACCCAGTTAATGGACCAGAAGGAGGTGAACAGCACGATCTGCCGCCCCTTGTAGTCCTCTACTAACTTGGCGTCCCCCAAGTTCAGCTCGTCCTCCTTGACAGGCTCCTCGTTGCCCACCAGCCGAAGATAACAATAAGGCAAACCTTCCGTATATAATTCCACATTGTATTCGCTTTTCAGTCGATAGGCCAGCACGTCAAATTGCAGCGTGCCCACCACGCCCACGATGACTTCTTCCATTCCCGTATAGGGCGGCTTAAAGATCTGGATCGCGCCCTCCTGCGCGATCTGCTCCACCCCCTTCAAAAACTGCTTGCGCTTCATGGTGTCGATGGAGCGGATGCGCTGGAAGTGTTCGGGGGCGAAGGTGGGGATGGGGTCAAACTGGAACTTGCTCCCCGGCGCGCACAGGGTGTCGCCGATGGAGAAAATGCCGGGGTCGAACACGCCCATAATGTCCCCGGCGTATGCCTCCGAGATGATCTCCCGCTCGGCGGCCATGAGCTGCTGGGGGCGGGAGAGCTTGATCCTTTTGCCCCCCTGAACGTGGTAGACCTCCTTGTCCGCCTCAAACTTCCCCGACACCACCCGCATAAAGGCGATGCGGTCCCGGTGGGCCTTGTTCATGTTGGCCTGAATTTTGAACACGAAGGCGGAAAACGGCTCGTCAAAGGCGTCGATCACCGTCTCCCCCGCCATGCGGGGCAGAGGCGGGGTGGTCATGCGGAGAAATTCCTCCAAAAACGGCTCGACCCCGAAGTTGGTGAGCGCCGAGCCGAAGAACACGGGGGAGAGCTTGCCGTGGCGCACCTTGTCCATGTCGAAGTCGCAGGACGCGCCGTCCAAAAGCTCAATGTCGTCGGAGAGCTGCCGGTGCAGCCGCTCCCCGATGAGCCCGTCCAAGGCGGGGTCGTTTAGAGAGACCTGCGTGGCGGTGGCGGCCTTCGTTCCGCCGTTGGAGGTAAAGTGGATGATCTTCTCCCCCTTGCGGTCATAGACCCCCTGAAACTCCTTGCCGCAGCCGATGGGCCAGTTGACGGCGTAGGTGTCGATGCCCAGCTC
>CAJUAS010000013.1 GCA_910584395.1 uncultured Oscillospiraceae bacterium
CGGATGGTGTGATCACCATCCGCCGCTTCGCTTTGTTTCGCAGGGGCGAGAGTTTACTTCGTGCCGAAGATGCGGTCGCCCGCGTCGCCCAGGCCGGGGACGATGTAGGCGTGGTCGTTGAGCTTTTCATCAATGGCGGCCAGATAGATCTCCACGTCGGGGTGATCCTTGCGTACCCGCTCCACCCCTTCGGGGGCGGCGATGATGTTCATCAGCTTGATGTGCTTGCAGCCGTAGTTCTTCATAAACTGGATGGCCGCAGAGGCCGAGCCTCCGGTGGCCAGCATGGGGTCGAGGATGATCACGTCCCGCTGGCCGATGTCCTCGGGCATCTTGCAGTAGTATTCCACCGGCTCGTGGGTGGTGGGGTCGCGGTAAAGGCCAATGTGGCCCACCTTGACGGAGGGGATGAGGGAGAGGATGCCGTCCACCATGCCCAGCCCGGCGCGGAGGACGGGGACGATGGCCATCTTCTTGCCCGCCAGCACCTTCACCTTGGCCTTGGCGACGGGGGTCTGGATCTCCACTTCCTCGGTGGGGAGGTCACGGGTGGCCTCATAGCACATGAGGGTGGCGATCTCGCTGACCACCTGACGGAAGTCCTTCACGCCGGTGTCCTCCCGGCGGAGGATGGAGAGCTTGTGCTGGAGGAGGGGGTGGGAGAGAACGTGTACCATTTCGTCCATCGTAAATCGGCTCCTTTTATGTTAATTTTCCTGTTTTTGTCCTTGCTGTTCCCGTTCCAGACGCTCCCGCTCGGCCTGAGACAGACGGTGATAGGCGGGAGCGAGGGCGGCGGCGGTGGTGAGTTCGCCCCGCTCCGCCATCGCCAAAGCGCACCGGGCCACCCCCCAAGCGGAGGGATAGCGCAGGTGGGGCGGGGCGACCAAGCAGGGGAGGGCGCGGCTTGTCAACTCATTATAGCACAGTTCCCAGCCGTCGCCAACCAAAATCTGCGGTTTTTTACGATTTTTGATCTCCTCCGCCAGTTGGGCGGCGGAAATGGCCTCGTCGGCGCGCAGGCGCACGGGCCGTCCTTCCTCAATGACGAAGCGGGCGGCATAGACCTGACTGCGCCGGGCGTCCATGGCGCAGCAGATGTCCGCCCCCTCCAGATGGCTCAGATTCCAAGCCATGGATTCCAGCGTGGAGCATCCGGCGCAGGGCAGCGCCTTGGCCCAAGCCAGTCCCTTGGCGGTGGAGACGCCGATGCGAAGCCCCGTAAACGAGCCCGGGCCGTTGGCAACGGCGATCAGCTCCATGTCGTCCAGAGAAAGCCCGCTGTTTTTCAGCAGATCCTCCACCATAGGCAGGAGGGTGCGGGAGTGGGTGAGACCACTGTGCTGATAGGACTGGGCCAGCAGAAAGTCGTCCCGGCACACACAGCAGCTTGCCGCCTTGGCGGAAGCCTCCAGAGCCAAAATGTTCATTCGCCCACCCCCTCGATGGTGATCTCACGGGTCTCGTCGTCCAGCGGGTGGAGGGTGACTGCGGCGGCGTCCGAGAACAGCTCCTCCGCCCGCTCGCTCCACTCCACGGCGCACACGCCCCCCCGATCCAGATAGTCCTCCCAGCCGATGTCCCAAAGCTCGTCGGCGCTCTCCAGACGGTAGAGGTCAAAGTGGAACAGGGGCAGGCGGCCGCCCTCGTATTCGTTGACGATGGTGAAGGTGGGGCTGGTGACCGCGCCCTTGTACCCCAGTCCCCGTGCAAGCCCGCGGGTGAAGGCGGTCTTGCCCGCGCCCAGATCCCCCCGCAGGGCCAGCACCGTCCCCGCCGTGAGCCGGGCGGCAAGGGCTTGCCCCACCTGCTCGGTCTCGGCGGGGGAGTGGGTCAGAACGGTCACGCTCGGTCACCTCCTTCGGTTTTTTGTAAGCATACCACAGGTTGGAAAAAACCGCAAGTTCGCCCTTTCTTTTTTTCCGCCGCCATGCTACAATGAAAGCAACAATTTTGGTGCAAACGCCGTCTAAACCGCCGGAAGGGAGGGGCTGGAAATGAAAAAGACCGTGCAGGACTTTTTCCATAAGGGGGATATGGTTCTGCTGGGGCTGTGTCTGGCCGCCAGCGGGTTTGGCCTGCTGCTCATTTACAGCGCCACCCGTTACCTCCACAACGGTAACCGCTATGTGATGATCCAAGGCATCGGTATCCTGATCGGCATTGTCGCTTACGCGGTGTTCACGCTGGTGGATATCGAGCTGTTCACCGAAAAGCTGTGGAAGTTGATGCTGGCGTTCAACATTGCCATTCTGCTGGCCCTCATCCCCTTTGGCCGGGCGGGGGATTCGGGGAACAAGAACTGGATTCCCATTCCCGGCCTGCCCATCAACATCCAGCCCGCCGAGGTGGTCAAGCTGTTTCTGGTGCTTTTGCTGGCTTACCAGTGCGCCAAGCTGAAGGAGAAGGAACTGCTGGCCCATCCCCTGAGCGTGATCCTCATTGCCGCCCACGGTCTCTTCTTCGCGGCGCTGAATCTGGTGATTTCCAAGGATTACGGAATGTCCCTCCTCTATGTCCTCATGCTCATCATCATCATGTGGTGCGCCGGGGTGAAGTGGGGCTGGTTCGCGCTGGGCTTCGGCGGCGTGGTGGGGGCGGTGGCCCTGCTCTGGAACAAGCTGCCCGCCTATATCCGCAGCCGCGTCACCATCATTTTCCTGCGAAATGACCCCGGCGGCGCGGGCTGGCAGCAGGAACACTGCGTCATGGCTATCGCCACCGGCGGTATCACCGGGCAGGGCTATCTACAGGGCAGCCAGACCCAGCGGGGCATCATCCCCGCCCAATATACCGACGAGATCTTTGCCGTCTGCGGCGAGGAGCTGGGCTTTGTGGGCTGTGGGGTGATGCTCCTCCTCCTCACCGCCATCATCGTCCGCTGCTTCTGGGTGGGGCGGCACGCCGCCACCCCCATGACCGCGCTGGTGGCCTTCGGCTTCGGCGGGATGTTTTTGGCCCAGACGGTCATCAACGTGGCCATGACCCTCTATGTGTTTCCCGTGGTGGGACTGACCCTGCCCTTTTTCAGCTACGGCGGCACATCTATCATCATCCTGTTTGCTGCGGCGGGGCTGGTGTCCGGGGTGAAGGCCAAGGATCTGCCCAGCTGGCTTCAGGATCGGGGGAGTACCCTATGACAGAGCTGATCACGTGCCGGGTCTGCGGCTGTTCTTCCCCCCTTGGAACGGAAGAGTGCCCCGACTGCGGCGCGCCCCTGCCTCAAGAACGCTCCAAGGAACAGCAACCGGAAATGACCGGGACAGAGGAGACCTCTGCCCCGGATGCTCCTACCTCTGAGAAGAAAGAGCCCTCCCCCAAGCTGCGCTGGGCGCGCCGGGTGGGGCTTTTTGTGGCGGTGTGCATGGTCGTCCAACTGACTGCCGCCCTGTGGCCGCAGAAATACCGGCCCGCCGGCATGACCTATTCCGAGAACGGCATCGTCACCATGGACGGGCTGTGGGACATTGAGGAGGAGGGCTTCTGGATCATGGGCGGCACCGCCGACGGGCGGTATCTGCTCCTGCAAAAGCGGGACAAGGACGCCATGACCAAGGTGCGGCGGGGCGCGGAGCTGTTGTCCGGCGCGCAGCTCAGCTACACCTTTGCCCCCACCGGCGATTACTACCTCTTTGACGGGCGCACGCTGGAGCGCACCGACTGGGACAGCGCCGCGGTGGCGGGGAACACGGTGTTCTTTACCGTGGAGGACGAAAACGGTGTGACTTTGGGCTGCCGGGAGCTGAACACCGGGGAGGACAGGAAGATCCAGACCTTTGGAGAAGGAGTGAGTCTGGATGTCCTCCGGCCCTCAACCGACGGCACGGCGGTGGTCTACGGCTGGAACGCGGACGGCGATGAAGAGCCGGGGGCATACCGCCTGTGGCGGGCCAAGGATCGAAAATCCGTTGCCGTGGACGTTCCGGCGGGGGATACCCTCTGGAGTGTGGGCACGGACGGGGAAAACTGCCTGTTCTGGCGCAGGAGCGGGGGAGAGACGGGCGGACACAACGCCGCCGACATCGTGCTGTACGGCTACTATGACAACGGCTACTACCTCTGGCGGGACGGGGACATCCAAGAGATGCCCAACATGATGCTCCTGTGGTGCAACAACGCCCTTACGGAATTTCTCCTTCGGGAGGAGCAGGGGGGTACGGACATGGACTGGTACTATTATGATGTGGATGCCATGACCGCACCGGTGCGGCTGGACGTGTCCGGCGAGAGTTATTTGATCCCGGCGGCGCGGGATTGGGCTTGGTGGGGCGGATATACCTGCGAGACGCTGAAGGGCCGGTTCTATACGGCCCACGACAGCGGCGACGGCGCGGCCTACTACCTCAACCACCGGGGAGAGCTGCTGAAGTTAGACGCGGGGGCGGAGCTGAAGGTGAACGCGGACGAAACGCAGGCGGTCTACCTGAAAAACGGTGAGTTGTACCGTTTGACCGTCCTGCCCGACGACACGGTGGAGACCCAGCGGCTCACCCACACCGGGGATACGCTGGTGTCGGGTACGGAATGGGGCACGGTCACCGACTTTGTCGCCAGCGACGACCTCTCCCACATCTACTATACGGCGCGGGACGCCTTTGACCTGTATGCCGGCGTGAAGCTCTACCACTGGCAGGGCGGCGAGAGCCGGGCGCTGGACATGGAAATCGACCTGAATCAAAAGCTTCAAATGACCGCCACCCCGGTGGGCGGGTGTTACTTCCTATACCGCCAAGACCTTTATTACACCGAGGCTGACCGCGCCCCGGCGGCGGTCATAGAGGGAGAGGCGGCGTTTACCGTCCCACCCCAGCTGGTCGGCCCGGACAAGTGGGCCATGGCAGGGGGCATCCAGTGGGAGGGCAGCCAGAAACAGATGCGTTACTGGCGGCTGAACGGCTACGCCGCGCCGGTGGAGCTGACCGAACGGATTCCGAAGGAGGGAAGGATATGACCGAGAAGAAAAAACACCCGTGGCTCATCCCTGCGGTGATCGCGGCGGCGGTGGCCGTCGCCGTAGTGTGGGTGGCGGTTTTTAGCGCCGAAAAGTACGCCCCGCCCGCCCCCAATGAGGCCGCCTGCGAGGCGGTGGACAGCCTGCGCGATCTTCCAAACCCCGCCGCGCTGGGCGTTTTGGGGCAGGGAGAGGTGGACGGCGTCCGCTTCGGCGTGTCAGGCAACCTGAATTTGCAGGCGAACGAGGACGGATTGGCCCTCTCTCTGACGGACTTCACGCTGGCGGACGAGGACGGCTCGACTGATATTGAGGTTAACATAAATAAGGACGCCGCCGCCCTCCGATTGCCCGGCGTGCTGGGGGAGGAGTGGTACGGCGTCGGGTTTGCCAAGGAGTTGAAGGCGCAGGCCGTGGAGGCGGCGGGGGAGGAGCTGGCGGACTGGTATTTCGCCGACGGGGAGCTGGAAGAGGCGCAGGAGACTGTGTCCGCGCTGTGCGCCGAGCTTGCCAAGGTGCGGGAGCTGGGGCTTTCCGAGGCGGATCGGGCAGCGCTTAAGGACTTTGTGGAGGCCCACGGAACGGCGCTGTGGCGGGAGGGCAGCGGCTATGGGCTGTCCATCACAGTGCGCGCGGAGGATATGAACGCCCTGCTGGACACGCTGGGTCTGCCCCAGATGGAGCTGACCGATCCTGTGCGGCCGCTGGAAGAGCCGGGGAGAGTTGACATCGGCTGCAAGCTGGACTCGGAGCGGCGGCTCACCGCACTGACGGTCACTGCAGATCCCTTTCAGCTTGCCTTGGAGCTTGGCGACCCCGACGAGCCGACCCCCCGGCTGGAATACCAGTGGGGCGAGAACAAAGCCAATTCGTTGGAGCTGGCCTTCACCGTCTCCGCGGGCGAAGCGGTGGTCATGCGGTCGTTTGAAAACGCCTTTGGCCTGTTGAATAGGTTTGTAGGCGAATAAAAAGAGAGCGTGGCGGCAGCCACGCTCTCTTTCTATTCACGCTCCTCACATCTGACCGCTGAACACGTCCTTGTTTTTCGTAAAGTACTCGATGCCGGAGTAGACGGTGGTGACCAAGATCACCGCCACGCAGACCAGCTCCACGCCCCGTAGGGTGGCGGCGGGGAGGAAGGACATCTCGCTCAAAAGCATAATGAGGCAGATGCACACCATGGTGGACGCGGTCTTGACCTTGCCCGACCATCCGGCGGCGATGACCCGCCCGGTGTTGGCGGCCACCAGCCGCAGACCGGTGACGGCAAACTCCCGGGCCATGACGATAAACAGACACCAGCCGGGCATTTTGTCCGCCTCCACCAGCCAAATGAGGGCGGCCAACACCAAGATCTTGTCTGCTAAAGAATCCATGAATTTTCCGAAATCGGTGATCAGATTCAGCTTCCGGGCCAGATAACCGTCCAAAAAGTCGGTCAGACTGGCTAAAATGAACACCGCCAGCGCGGCGTACATATGCCCCGGAAAGGGAAGATAGGCCAGCACCATGAAGACAGGCACAAGGGCGATGCGTAAAACCGTCAGTTTGTTGGGTAAATTCATGCTTGATCCTCCATTTCTCCCAAAAGGTCGCCGTCGGTGACCCCGGTGATATGAACCTGAACAAAATCTCCTGCCGCCACCGCACCTTCGACGGCGGTGAAATAGACGTGGCCGTCCACGTCGGGGGAATCGGCGTAGCTGCGGCCCACATAGCACCCGGCCTCGGGGTCAAAGCCCTCGCACAAAACCTCCAGAACGCCGCCCAGCCGGGATTCGTTATACTCGTCCATGATGCGGCTTTGCAGTTCTACCAGAAGCTCGGCGCGCCGCGCGGCCTCCTCCTCGCCCACCTGACCGGGCATGGTAAAGGCCGGCGTGCCCTCTTGGGGGGAGAAGGGGAAGATCCCCGCCCGCTCCAACTTGGCCCAGCGCAGGAACTCGCACAGCTCGTCAAACTCCCCCTCCCCCTCGCCGGGAAGGCCAGTGATGAGAGAGGTGCGGATGACCAAGCCGGGAATTTTGGCCCGCAGCTTCTCAAAAAGGGCCATGATCTCCGCCTTCGTCCCCCGGCGGTTCATGGCGCGCAGGAGTTTGTCGTTGGCGTGCTGGATGGGAATGTCCAAATACTTTAATATCTTCGGCTCTCGGGCGATGACCTCGATCAGCTCGTCGGTGAACTCGTCGGGGTAGAGGTAATGAAGCCTGATCCAGCGGAAGGGAAGTTTACATAATTCAGTCAGCAATTGGGGCAGCATCCGCTCGCCGGTGAGATCAAGGCCGTAACGGGTGATGTCCTGCGCCACCACGATCAGCTCTTTTGTGCCCTGCTTGGCCAGCAATTCGGCCTCGGCCACCAAGGAGGCCACCGTGCGTGAGCGGTAACGGCCGCGCAGAGAGGGGATCACGCAGTAGGCGCAGCGGTTGTCGCACCCCTCGGCAATCTTTAAGTAGGCGGAGTAGAGGGGCTTGGTGACGACGCGCGCGCCGTCTTCTATGGTATGATGGATGTCGCCGAAATAGGTGGGCACATCGCCCGCCTCCATGGCGCGCAACGACTCCAAAATGTCGGTGTAGCTGCCTGTGCCCAGCAGACCGTCGATCTCGGGCAGCTCCTCCAGCATCTCGTCCTGATACCGCTGGGAAAGACACCCGGCCACCAAGATCTTGCCCAGCCGCCCCTCGCTCTTGAGGGCCGCAAGGGCCAAGATTTGGTCGATGGCTTCACTCTTTGCGGAGTCGATAAAGCCGCAGGTGTTCACCACCGCCACATCCGCTCCGTCAGGGCTGTCCGTTAGCGTATGCCCACCTTGCAGGCACAGCGCCATCATCTGCTCGCTGTTCACCAGATTTTTGGCGCACCCAAGGGAAATAAACGCGATTTTCAAAATGTCTCGTCCTCCCATTCCACCTCATGCTCTTGCTGATAGCGGCGGATCGCCGCCGAAATGTCGCTCCAGCCGTAGCCCCGCCGGGCCAATGCGTCGCTGACCCGTTTCAGGTCGGCCCGATCGGGCCGGGGAATGCGCTGCAGGCGGGCGGCGACCAAAGCGTCCAACACGTCGTCCGGCTCTTGCAGCTCCGCCAGCGCCCCGTCCCAAAGCTCCCGGGGCACACCCCGGCGGTACAGCTCGTCGCGCACCTTGCGCGGGCCGTAGCCCTTGGCGGCGTAATGCTCGGCCAGCAGCTTGGCGTAGTGTTCGTCGTTGAGATAGCCCAGATGCTCCATGTAGTCCGCCGCCGCCGCTGCGTGGGCAGGGGTCTCCCCCTTTTCCGCCAGCCGCTTTTCCAGTTCCCTGCGGCTGAGTGGCCGGGCGGAGAGAATGTTGAGTGCCCGCCGCCGCGCCGCCGACTCGCCAGCGGAATCGCGGAGCTGCGCCAACGTCTCCTCCGGCAAGTCCAGCCCGGCGTACAGGGAGAAATCCACCATTTCCCGGTCGGTGAGCTTGAGCTTAGAGCCGTCTGCCAGCACGGCGATCCAGCGCCCCTGTACCCTTTGAGAGGGGGAGAGGGACTCAATCCTCATCGTCCAAATCGTCGGCGGCGACATCCACCGCCCGGCCTGCGGCCTTGGCGGCCACCCGCTCCTGATTGCTCATGAGCTTGTAGGCGTTTTTGCGGATCTCCTCCTCCAGCGCGGCGGCCTCCTCCGGGTGATCCTTCAAATACTGCTTGGCGGCGTCCCGGCCCTGCCCGATGCGGGTCTCGCCGATGGCAAACCATGAGCCGGACTTCTGCACCAGATCCAGCTTGACGCCCAAGTCGATCAGCTCGCCGATCTTGGAGATGCCCTCGCCGTACATGATGTCGAACTCCGCCTCCTTAAAGGGGGGGGCGACCTTGTTTTTGACCACCTTGGCGCGGGTGCGGTTGCCGATGACCTCGCCCCCGACCTTAATGCCCTCAATGCGGCGCACGTCGATGCGGACGGAGGAATAGAACTTCAGTGCGCGGCCGCCGGTGGTCACCTCCGGGTTGCCGTAGACCACGCCCACCTTCTCGCGAAGCTGGTTGATGAAGATGACGATGCAGTTGGTCTTGGCGATAGAGCCGGCCAGCTTGCGAAGGGCCTGAGACATGAGCCGGGCCAGCAGGCCCACATGGCTGTCGCCCATGTCGCCCTCGATCTCGGAACGGGGCACCAGCGCGGCGACGGAGTCCACCACCACCACGTCCACCGCACCGGAGCGCACCAGCATCTCCACGATCTGGAGCGCGTCCTCGCCAGTGTCCGGCTGGGAGATGAGCATGGAGTCGATATCCACCCCCAAAGCCCGGGCGTAGCTGGGGTCCATGGCGTGCTCGGCGTCGATGTAGGCCACCTCGCCGCCCCGCTTCTGGCTCTCAGCCACCACGTGGAGGGCCAGAGTGGTCTTGCCGGAGGATTCCGGGCCGTAGACTTCGATGATGCGTCCCTTGGGAACGCCGCCGATGCCCAGCGCCAGATCCAGAGACAGCGAGCCGGTGGGGATGGAGTCCACCACGACCCCCTGATTTTCGCCCAGACGCATGATCGCGCCCTTGCCGTAATCCTTCTCGATTTGCGCGATGGCGGTCTCCAGCGCCTTGCGGCGGTCAGCCGCCGGCGCGGCGGTGGGGACGGTCTTTTTCTTGTCAGCCATGTATTTCTTCCTCCTTATGAAGTGTGTTTAACGCTCCAAACGGCCCTCGACAACTCTCCAAATGTCGCCGGTGTCCTGATAACTCTGGATCTCCCGCAGGCCGCAGCGGGCGAACAGCTCCTCCACCTTGCCCACCTGACCGATCCCGACCTCGCAGAGCAGCCATCCGCCGGGACGGAGGGTGGAGACCCACTTTTCCGTGATGGCACGGTAGAAATCGAGGCCGTCTGTGCCGCCGTCCAGAGCCAGCCGCGGCTCAAATTTGGCGACCTCCAGCCCGTCCAGATCCCCGGTGGGGATGTAGGGCGGGTTGGCGGCGATCACGTCAAAATCCCACAGGGCGGCGCTGGGTTTTTCCAGCGCGTCCACCTGACAGGAGGAGACCTGCGCGGTCAAGCCGTTGCGGCGGGTATTCTGGCGGCAGATCCGCAGCGCGCCCTCGGAAATGTCCCCCAAAAGCACCTTGGCGTCAGGGCAGTTTTTGGCGATGGCCAGCCCCACGCAGCCGCTCCCGGCGCACAGATCCAGCACCCGAACCTCGCCGGAGTATCCCTGAACCCGCTCAATGGCCTGCCGGGCCAAGATCTCCGTGTCGTCCCGGGGCACCAGAACATCGGGGGAGATGTCCAGCGACAGACCGTAAAAGTCCCATTCGCCCACCAGATAGGCCACCGGCTCGCCCGCCAGCCGCCGCTTCATCAGAGCCTCAAATTGTTCCGCAACGGCGGGAGAGGCGTACAGGGCCATATCCCGAAAAAGCTCCTGCCGGTTCTTTTTCGCGGCAAAGGACAAAAGCTCCTGCGCTTCCAACTGGGCGTTGTCGCTGCCGGCGGCCTTCAAGGCCCGGCGGGCGTCCAGATATAGGTTGTTGTAGGTGGCTGCCATTACCAAGCGTCAGCTCCTTCTTCCTCAGGCAATACCTCGCTCAAAGCGCGGATGCCCACCTCGATCATGGAGTCATCCGGCTCGGCGGTCGTCCAGTTTTGAAGCCAAAGCCCCGGTGCGGTGAGGAGCTTGGTGAGCCAGTTGTCGTGCCGTCCCACAAAACGGTTGATCTCATAGGTGATGGACACGATGAGGGGGAGGCTCAAGAGCCGCACCCCAAGGCGAAGCCAAGTGTTGTCCCAGCCGACCCCCAGCACCGCATGGATCACGATGGCCACCGCCATGATGACAAAGAGAAAGCTGGTGCCGCAGCGGGGGTGGTGGCGGGGCATCTTGCGGACGTTTTCCACCGTCAACGGCAGGCCGCTCTCATAACAGAAGATGGTTTGATGCTCCGCGCCGTGGTAGCGGAACACCCGCTTCATGTCCTTTATTTTGGACATCAGAATGATATAGCAGAAGAAAATGGCCATTCGCACCACCCCTTCGATCAGGCTCAACACGAGCCGATGGTCGATCAACCGGGTCAATAGCCCGGTGATCAGGGTGGGCAGGACGAAAAACAGCAAAATGGAGAAGCCAAGCCCCAAGATCACCGACAAGGTGACCACCACGTTCATGGCGGCTTCGCTGCCCAAGTGCTTTTCCATCCAAGCGTCCAGCTTGGACGGCTCTTCCGGGGTCTCCTCATCCTCGGGATAGAACTCGGCGGAGTACATCAGCGCCTTGACCCCATGCACCATGGAGTCCACAAAGTTGACCGGCCCGCGGAGAAAGGGGAGGCCCAGCCACGGGTGGCGGGTCTTGACCAGCTTCAGCTCCTCCACCTTGACCTCCAGCTCGCCGTCGGGTTTTCGCACCACGATGGCTTCCGTTGAAGGCCCCCGCATCATAATGCCCTCAATGAGGGCCTGTCCGCCGCAGGTGGTCTTGAATTTAGGACAGCAGTTCTTTTCCTCTGCCATAGTACAACTCCTTTGCAACGAAAAACGAACAAATGTTTCAATCTATGAGGGAGTATAACACACCCCAAAATAAAAAGCAAGAGGGAAAACCTAAATTTTCCCCCAAAGCTCGGAAAGGGCGTAGATTTTCGTGCCTTGCCAGCCCACGGTGGTGTCGGCGGCCAGCATGGCGCGCAGGGTGGCTTCTTCGGCGCACTCCGCCGCCGCCCGGAAGGGAACGTCCATGTCGTCCTCCCGGAAGGACAGGGTGGGGACGATGGGCGTTTTGTCCAGTTCTTCATAGAGGTTGGCGGTGGAGAAGGCGAGGAACACCTCACCGCTGCCGTGACCGATATAAGAACCGAGCCGCGCCAGACCCACCGAGCACCGCTTGGCGACCCGGGAGAGCTGGCGGGAATCCAAGGGAAGATCGGTGGCGACGATCATAATGCAGGAGCCTTTGTCCGGCTCATGGCGGCCTGCCAGTTCCGCCAGACGAGGGCCGACCAGCCGTCCGCCGATGGTCAGATCCTTCAGCGAGCCGTGGTTGGTCTGGGCCAGCACGCCGAGGGTATAGGGCTTGCCGCCAAATTCCATGACCCGGGAGGCCGTTCCGATGCCGCCCTTCAGGTCGTGGCAGATCATCCCCGCCCCTGCGCCCACGCAGCCCTCGGCGCAGGTGTCCGAAGCGTGTTTCAGCGCAGACAGGACTTCCTGTTCCCCTACGGGGCGGGAGCGAATGTCGCTCAGTGTGCCGTCATTGCACTCACACACGATGGGGTTGATGGAGCGCACGTCGGGGTGGCCGTCAGCGGCGCATTTGGCCAGCGTCCAGCCCACCAGCGCGTCGTGTACCTTGCCCACGTTCAACGTGCCGGTGAGGGCGATGGGGGTCTCGATGCGGCCCAGCTCTTGGAGCTGCATCAGCCCCGCCGTTTTCCCAAAGCCGTTGTAGGCGCACACCCCCGCAGGGGGCTTGTGGAGAAAGGGGTTCTCCACGCCGGGGATGACCACCGTCACCCCGGTGTGGAAGCGTTCGCTGTTCAGGGTCGTGTGACCCACCTTGACGCCGGGCACGTCACAGATCGAGCCACGCGGCCCGGCGGGCATCGTGCCGACGGTGACGCCCAATTCCTGAAGGGTCATCTCAATGCACCCGCGCGATGGAGGTGAGGGTAGTACCGTCGGAGAGGGTGCAGGTGATGGTGGCCGTTCCCTTGGAAACGCCGGTGACCAGTCCGCCGGAGGAAACCGTGGCCACCTTCTCGTTGCTGGACGACCAGCTTGTCGCCGTGCCGCCGCTCACCGTGAGCTGGGCGGTGTAGCCCAACTTCTGGGACAGGGTGAAATCGGTGGTGCTCAGCTTAGCCCCGCTGGTGTTGGTACTGCCGGAGGAACTGCCGGAATTGCCGCCGTTGTCGGTGGCGGCGGGGGTCTCCGCCTTGGGCATCCCGGCCACACGCACGTCGCACTTGGCGGAAGCCCCGGCCTCGTCGGTGACGGTGAGTACCGTCCAGCCGTTGGCTACGGCGGTGACCAGCCCGGTGTCGGAGACGGTGGCTACGCTGGGGCTGCCGATGGAGTAGGTCACCTTACCCGTCGCCCCGGTGACCGTCATCTGATAGGAGGGCCACTTGGGGGAGAGGGTAAAGTCGATGGAGCTGAGAGACAGGGCGCTCACCGGGGCGGAGGTGACGGAAGGCTCGTCGGTGACCGCCACGGGCACGGTGGGAGTTACATCGCCGGTGGGCTCGGTCGTCGGATCGGCGGTAGGCTCAACGGAGGGAGAGGGAGAGGGAGAGGGACGAAGGGAGGGGGAGGGGGATACGCTGGCCTCCACGGAGGGACTGGGGGAGGCGGAGGCGGGGAAGAACTTGGGCAGCAGCTTGGTGGTGATGATCCACACGGCGGCCACGATGACCAGCGCCGTGCCGCCGTACAAGAGGATCGCTCCGATGGGGAGATTGCTCCGGCGGCGGTGATAGCCGCCGCCCCCTCCACCTCCGGCCAGACGCTTGCCGCCGCTGTTGCGGAAGGCAGGGGGGTCGTCGTAGGCCGGCTCATAGTCCACCGGGCCGGTGGGCTCGTCGTAGTCGTTGGCCTCGTCCCGCTCAAACCGCTGGCCGGGTTTGGCGTTGCAGAAGGGGCAGCGGCGGTAGGCGGCGGAAAAGTCCTCTCCGCAGTTGTCGCAGTGGATCAGTTCCGTATGACTTTTGGGCATGAAAATCAGCCTCCTTGAAAGTGTTCGTATCCATGTTGTGCTCACATACCCTTTTATTCTACAACATCTTGGGGTTTTCGTCAACGAAAAAAGGCGGCGGGATGTGAATTTCCCGCCGCCTCGTCATACGCCGCCCAAGGTCATGCCCGAACTGCCCAAACCGTCGTTGTCCAGCATTTTTTCCAGCACCGCCACATCGCTGGAAATGTCCAGAACATCGTTTTGGAAGAGCTTGTCAAGCTGCTTTTCAAAGCCCTCCACCACCTTGTCCATCATGCCCTCGATGCGGGCCTTGGCGGCGGAGATGTTCTCTCCCTCAATGCCCTGCTCCTCCAGTTGGGCGTAGGCCCGGAGGATCTTGAGGGTGGTGGGCAGGTAGTAGTTGAGAAAGTTCCGAAGCTGCCCGGCCTTGGCGGGATATTTCCGCTGGTAGTCCAGTATTTTCCCGGTGATCTCCTCAATGCGGTCGATCTTGGCGGACATCACTGGGTCGGGGATGGAGTCGTTGACGGCGCGGATCTCCGCCAGAATGCTGTCGTTCGGCCGGGCCTCCGCCTGCTTTTCCTCCTCGTCCTCCTCGTCCGGCTCATCTTCAATGCCGTCGGTGGTAAGCACCAGCTTGTCGTTGGCCAGATCCAGATATCCGATGGGCAGGATGCCCTGATCCAGCATATCCTGAAGATCGTCGCATACCTTCTTGTGGCTGCGGCGGGTGGCCTTGGCCAGCGTGGAGATGGAGACGCTTTTTCGCATCCCGATGAGCATCAGGTATTTGCGGAACATTTTTACCTTCTTGCGGCGGAACAGACCCACATAGAGGAAAATGAGGCCGATTCCCGTGAAGCACCCCAGCGCGCCCAGCGCGGGCAGGAAATCCCAGACAAATCCTTCCGCCAGCGCGGCGAGAACGGTCATCAGGAGGGAGAACAAAAACGTCCCGGTGAGGATGCCGCCGGTGATGATGAAGCCCCGGCCTGCCTTGGGGTTGACCGCCTTCTGGGCCATCGTCCCCGGCATAGGCTCGGCCTTGGCGGAGCGCTTGGGCCGAGCCTTGGGCTGGGCGGGAGAGGAGACGCTCTGGGCGGCGGAGCGGACTGCCTGCGCCGCGGCCTGTGCCGCGCCTTGGGCGGCGTTCTGAGCCTCTTTGGCGGCGGAGCGCACCTTGTCATAATTGTAGGTGTAATTGTAAGTGTAGTTCGAGCGGGTGGCGGAGGTGCGCCCTGTATTGGCGCGGCTGGAGGTGGACGCGCTCATCAGCTTGCGGAACAGCAAAAACAGACCCAGCGGCCAAAAGACCGCCAGCGCAATGACAATGATGATCCACGAGAACAGATCGTCGCCGCTGCCGTCCGGGTTGTTCCCGCCAAGACCGTCAGGGGCTTTTTGGCTCTGGCCCGGTTTTTTGGTGGGGTTGTATTTGTAGTGGTACTCCGCCATGTATGCCTCTCTCCTTGTGTGGTCACAAAATCACAGTAGGAACAATATACACCTGTGGAGAAAAAAAGTAAAGTGGATTCTTCCGTAGGAATTCTTAAAATTTCCTAAAAAAACGGCGGGGTTGTTACCGCTTTGTCATTGCTTTTTTATAGTGCTTGACATATAATGTAGAAACGAATGTCTGGCCATTGGAGAGATAGGTGCGCCGGAAAATTTGCGGCGGCGTTGAAGGAGTGAATGAGCGTGGAGGAAAACAATTTTGAGACCCCCGTGTCCCCCGGCGCGCAGCCGGAGGAAACGACGCCTAAGCAGGGCCGCAGGTTAGCCCCCGGTTCAGGCGGCAAGTGGAAGCTGCCTGTACTCATTGCGGCTATTGTGGTCGCGGTACTGCTGGCGGCGTATCTGGGTCTGTGCGCCTATGCCGTCGCCGGACACCGCACCTTGCCTAACACCATGACGTACCGCGGCGTGGTCATCGGCGGCATGACCGCGCAGGAGGCCGCCGCGAAGGTGGTCGAGACCGCGTCTGAAACCTATGAGAACGTGGAGTTTCCCATTCGGGTAGGAGACCGGGAGGTTATCCTGAAGGCCAAGGAAGCCAAGCCTGTCATTGATCCGGCGGATGTGGAAAACAGAGTCTCTTGGTGGACGCAGACAAACTTCTTTGCGGCGGGCTGGCGTTATCTTTCTGGCGTCTTTGGAACACAGACCTTGGTCTACTGTCCGGCGGACGTGGAGAACGGCGCTTACGTGGAGCAGGTTTTGGATGAGGTGGAAGCCGCCGCGGGCGGAAGCGTGGCGGAGGCGTCTTGGACAGTGGAGGAGACGGAGGAAACCGCCCACTTGGTTCTCACCAAGGGCGTCACCGGGCGGGGGATCGACCGGGACGCGCTGCGCGTGCTTGTGATGAACCATTTGCAGCAGGGGATCGGCGACCCGATCACCGCCGAGCTCGCCGTCACCCCGCCCCAAGAGCCTGACTTCTCCAAAATGGCCGACGAGATCGGCTGCGAGCCTATGGACGCCGCGCTGGACGTGGAGACCGACGAGGTCATTCCCCACCGGCTGGGCCTGAAGTTAGACGCCGCAAAGGCCAAGGCCGTGTACGACACACTGGCGGAGGGGGAGAGCGGCAAGGTGGAGCTGGCCGTCACCCAGCCCGACGTGACCACGCTGGAGTTGCGCGCCACCCTGTTCCGGGACATTTTGGGGGAGGGCAGCAGTAAGGTCACCGGGGACGCCAACCGCGTCAACAACGTGAAGCTGTCCGCCGCCGCCTGCGACGGGGTCGTTCTGCTCCCCGGACAGCAGATGTCCTACAACCAGACCACCGGCCAGCGCACCACCGCCAAGGGCTACCGGGAGGCCACGGGATATACCTCCAAGGGTCAGGAGCTGATGGTGGGCGGCGGCGTGTGCCAGCCCTCCAGCACGTTGTATCAGGCCTGTCTCAACGCCAATTTGGAGATCGTCAACCGCAAGAACCATATGTATACGGTCTCCTATATGCCTGAGGGCATTGACGCCACAGTGAGCTGGCCCAATTTGGACTATGTGTTCGCCAACAACACCAAGTATCCCATCAAGATCAGCATGACCATCGAAAACCGGGTGCTGACCGCCCGGATCTACGGCACAAAAACCGACGATACCTATGTGAAGATGGAGTCCGTCCGCCTGTCCACCACTCCGGCGGGGGTCTCCTATCAGGCCGACCCGGAGATCCCTCAGGGCACGACAAAAGTTCTTCAGGGCGCACATACCGGCAAAAAAGTGGAGGTCTATAAGAACACCTACGCCGCCGACGGCACGCTGCTCAGCCGGGAGTGGGTGTCTACCGACACCTACCGTCCCAGCGACAAGATCATCGGCTACAATCCCTTGGACGGCGTGCCTGAGGCGGGGATCGCACCCCAGCCCTCGCCCACTGTGCCGCCGGTAGAGCCGAGCGCTCCTACCGTTGTGCCCACGGCCGCGCCCACCACCCCGGCAGAGCCGACCACCCCGCCGGAGGCTGTCCCCACGCCGACCCCTGCGCCGACGGCAGAGCCTTCCGCCGAGCCTGTGTCTCCGTCGCCCGAGCCGACCCCGCCGCCGGTGGACATCTCCCTGCTGCCGCCGGACGGCATCCCCATGGATTGACCGGGAAGAGAGGGACAAAAAGCGTGACACAGACACACTATCTTGATAACGCCGCCACCACTCCTGTGCTTCCCGCCGCGATCAAGGCGGCGGAGGCAGCCATGGAGCGGTGGGGGAATCCCTCCGCACAGTATCTTTTGGGCCAGACCGCCCGCAAAGAGGTGGAGGAGCACCGCCGCACCGTGGCGGGGGCTTTGTGCTGTCAGCCGGAGGAGGTCATCTTCACCTCCGGCGGTACGGAGGGGGACAACTGGGCTGTTACCTGCGCCGCCGGACGGCGGGGCGGGCACATCATTACCACTGCTGTAGAACACTCCGCTGTGTTAGAGCCTGTCAAGGCGCTGGGACAGCGGGGTTTTGACGTGACCGTTTTGCCGGTGGACGGCAAGGGACGCGTCCGGGTGGAGGACTTTCAGGCCGCTCTGCGGGAGGACACCGTTCTCTGCTCCATGATGCTGGTGAACAACGAGCTGGGCAGCATTCAGCCGGTGGCGGAGTGCGCCAAGGCCGCCAAGGCGTTCAAAAAGGACATCTTTTTCCACTGCGACGCGGTTCAGGGCTTTTTGAAAGTGCCTTTCGTCCCCAAAACCATGGGGGTGGACGCGGTGAGCGTCTCCGGGCATAAGATCGGCGCGCCCAAGGGCATCGGCTGCCTGTATTTGAAGAAGGGCGTGAAGCTGCCCCCTCTGATTTTGGGCGGCGGGCAGGAAAACGGCCTTCGTTCGGGAACAGAGCCTGTACCCATGATCGCGGCCTTTGCCGCCGCAGTGGCGGAGGGCAGCCGCAGTCAGGCCGAGGAGTGCCGGCGGCTGGAGGAACTGCGGGATTACACCGCGGCTCAACTGCAAGAAAACATCGCCGAGCTGAAGATCCTCTCGCCGGGGGATGCGCCCCACATTCTGGCGGTGACTCTGCCGGGCTATAAGAGCGAGGTGGTGGTGCGCTTTTTGAGCGACTTGGGGGTGTATGTTTCCTCCGGCTCTGCCTGCCACAAGGGCAAGCCAAGTCATGTTTATGCCGCGCTGGGCCTGCCCAAGCCGTGGCTGGACGGAGCGCTGCGGATCTCCTTCGGCCACACCTCCGCCAAGGAGGACGCCGACGCGCTGGTGCGCGGGCTTCAGGAGGCCAAGGCCATGCTGTTTACCACCCTATCTTAAACGTGCGAGGAAGTCGAATATGTTTTCCTATATGCGGCAGGGGAAGGATTTTTACCGGAATATGTTCCGTTTGGCCCTGCCTATCATTTTGCAGAATTTAGTGACCACCTCTCTGGCATTGGTGGACACCTTTATGGTCGGGATGCTGGGGGAAGGGCCGCTGGCCGGAGTCACCAACGCCAACACCCCGATTTTTGTGGTGCTGCTCCTGATCTTTGGGGTGCAGAGCGGCTCTACCGTACTCATCAGCCAGTACTGGGGGCGGCGGGATGAGGACGCCATCAACCGGGTGCTGGGGGTGGGCCTTTATGTGGCGGGGATCTTGAGCACGCTCTTTGCCCTGCTGCTCTGCTTCTGGTCTGAACCCTTTATGGCCCTCTTCTGCAACGACCCGGAGGTAGCTGCCTACGCCGCCCAATACGGGCGCATCGTGGGCTTCTCCTATGCCTTCAACGCCGTGACGCAGGTGTATATTGCTGCCCAGCGCAGCATGGGAAATCCCAAGCTGGGTCTGGGCGTGCTGTCCATTTCCATGTGCGCCAACACCTTTTTGAACTGGGTGCTTATTTTCGGCAATCTGGGCGCGCCGGCTCTGGGGGTGGAGGGCGCGGCCATCGCCACCCTCAGCTCCCGTATCATCGAGTTCGCCGTCACCGTGGCCTACGCCCTTGGCAACAAACGCTTCAAGCTCCGCCTTCGCGCGGTGTTCCGCCCCGGAATGGAGACGCTGCGGCGGTTTGCCAAATACGCCACCCCCGTGGTGCTCAACGAGACTTTGTGGGGACTGGGCGCGTCCCTCTATCCCACCATCATGGGCCACATGGCCGGCGCAAAGGAGATCTTGGCGGCCTACGCCGTGGCGGGGAATGTGGAAAAGGTCTGCACCGTGGCGGTGATGGCGGTGGCGGCCACCACGGCCATCATCATCGGCGAGACCGTGGGCGCGGGGGAGACCCAGCGGGCCGGAGAGCTGGGCAAGGTGACCAACACCGTCGCCCTTTTGATGGGGGCGGCGTTCGGCGCGCTGGCCATCGGCCTTGTCCATCTGGTGGTCGCGCCGCTGGTATACCCTCTGTTCAAGCTGTCCGCGTCCGCCTCCCGCATCGCCACCATGATGCTCACCGTGACCTTCCTGACCCTGCCCCTTCAGGGCTTCAACACCACCAACGTGGTGGGAGTCCTCCGGGGCGGGGGCGACGTGACCGCCGCGGCGGCCATCGACCTTGCACCCATGTGGATCATGGGCGTGCCCATGGCGGCGGTGGTGGGCCTCGTTTGGCGGCTGGACGTGCTGTGGGTGTGCGTGATGCGTTCCGTAGAACAGTTGGCGCGGGCGGTCTTGGGCGTTGTTCGCCTGCACTCTGGGAAATGGGTGCGGGATGTGACCCAAAAGGAGATTTGAGTCGTGAAGATCAAGATTTTAATGGAGAACACCGCCCCGGACGGCCTGTGCCGGGAGCATGGCCTTTCAGTTTACATAAATTATAACAATACCCCCATCCTTTTGGACGGGGGCAGCTCTGGAAGGTTCTTGGAAAACGCGGAAAGTCTTGGAGTTGACATAACTGGAATCAAGCTGGCGGTTTTGTCCCACGGTCACTACGACCACGGGGACGGACTGGCGGCGTTTTTGGCGCAAAATGAACAAGCGGCGGTGTATTTCCGCCCCGCCGCGTTGGCCGAGCACTGGTCGGACAACGGGGGAGAGCGGCACTACATCGGTTTGTCCGGCGAGGTGAAGGGGCTGCTGGCAGAGCGGGGGCGGCAAGGGGACGGCGCGGCCCAAATTTCGCCGGGGGTTTGGCTGATCCCGGACGAGGTGGCTCACGAGCAATCTCTGGTGCTGGAGGGGGAGAAGGGGCTGGTCATCTTCAACTCCTGCTGCCACGCCGGGGCGGGGCACATCGTCCGGGGGGTGAAGGAGCGGTTTCCCGGAAAGGGCGTTCAAGCGCTGATCGGCGGCCTGCACCTCATGGGCAAAAACACCCACTGTCTTGGGGTTGCCCCCGGCATTGTGAAAAATCTGGGCAAGTGGCTCTTTGAGGAGTTAGAGGTGGAGACCCTTTACACCGGCCACTGCACCGGCGACCCGGCCTTTGAGCTTTTGAAGGAAGCCTACCCCCACCGGGTGGTGCGTCTGACCACGGGGCTGGAGATAGAATTGTAAAACGGGACGGCTCACACGAGCCGTCCCGTTTTTTATATGGTCACTTTCCGATAACGCTCCATTTGTAGTACTCGTCCTGCCATGCGGTGGAGGTCTCGCTGGTGATCTCCAGATCGTAGAGCGAGGTATGAGTATAGCCGTTGGCGGTGACAGATTCCAGCTGTACCAAGGGAAAAACTTCCTCGCTGCCGTCCGCCGTCAAAGACACGGAGACGGTGACGGGCACATCGCCGGTGACCACCGCGCCGCCCCGAAACCACAGCCGGTCGGTGTTCTCCATCGCCAGATCGTAGGTCTGGCCCGCGCCGTCGGTGAGGAGGAGGCGGGCCTCCGCCTCTTTGCCGTAGAGGTTTTTGACCTGTATCTGGAAGGCGAGAGCGATATTCCCAGTGTTCACATGGCCGGCGTCACGCCGCGCCGACCACTGGAAGTGGGCGATCTGGGGCGGCGGGAAGGCCACGGCGGTGAGCCGGTCTACCTGCTGCCGGAGGCGGGAGAGGGAGACCCCCTGCCAGACCACGGCCACGGACAAAAGCAGGCATAAGACTGTCAGCAGAACGGCCGCAGGGCCGCGCCGGGGGACAGTCTGGGTGGGCGGGAGGGGAGCGGGAGGCTCGCCGTCGTTTTGCGGCGGGGTGTTGAGCTGAAGCAGCTCGTCCAGCGTCAGTCCGAACAGCTTGGAAAGGGCAATGAGCTTGTCAGTGTCGGGGAGGGACGCGTCCGCTTCCCATTTACTCACCGCCTGACGGCTCACCCCAAGCTGTTCGCCCAGTCCTTCCTGAGAGAGGCCCAGCCGGGCGCGGTGTTCTTGGATGCGTTGCCCAAGGGTCATAGGATTGACCTCCTTTCGCCTAAAGAATATGCCAAAGGGGGCAGAAAGTCCAGCGGGAGGAGCTTCCATTTTGTCAACCGGCAGTTGCAGGTCAATCCAGCTTCAGGTCTCCCTCTTTGATCCAGCCGATTTTCCGGAAGAAAAGGCCGAAGGCCCAAGTGAGCACGGCGGGGAGGACGAAGCAGATCAGCGCCAGACCCACCCAGTCCATGGCGGTGATGGCGGTCTTGACCCCAAGGCCCACGTCGCTGACCCAGCCGGCATACACCCCGATGGGCCCCACCATGCCGCAGGTGCCCATGCCGGAAGCCACAGCGGAGACGGGATCGTTCATCTCCAGATGGAACACGCAGGTGGCCAGCGGGCCGGTGATGGCGGAGGTGAGAATGGCGGGAAGCCAGATACGGGGGTTTTTCACAATGTTGCCCATCTGGAGCATGGACGTGCCGAGACCCTGACTGACCAGCCCGCCCCAGCGGTTTTCCCGGAAGGAGAGAACGGCGAAGCCCACCATCTGGGCGCAGCATCCGGCCACCGCCGCGCCCCCGGCTAAGCCCGTAAGGGCAATGGCCGCGCAGATGGCGGCGGAGGAGATGGGGAGCGTCAGAGCGATGCCGATGACCACCGAGACCAGAATACCCATGAGGAAGGGCTGGAGGACGGTGGCCCACTTCACAAAGTCGCCCACGGCGGACGCTGCCGTGCCAATAGCGGGGGCGATCAGGGCTGCCAAGCCCACACCGGAGAGAATGGTGACCAGCGGGGTGACCAAAATATCCACCTTGGTCTCCTTGGAGACCATTTTGCCCACCTCAGCGGCGATGATGGCAATGAACAGTACCGCCAGCGGCCCGCCCGCGCCCTTGCCGCCCAGTAAGGTGGTTGAGCCAAGAGCGTTGGACGCATAGCCCACGGTGGCCAGAGAGAACAGCACCAGCGGCGGAGCTTGGAGGGCGTAGCCGATGGCCACCGCCATGGCCGGGCCGGACATGGCCGAGGCATAGCCGCCTACGGTGACCAGCCAAGCGATGCCAAGCTGCTTGCCCAGCGTATCCAAGATCGTGCCGATGAGCAGGGAACAAAAAAGACCCTGCGCCATCGCGCCCATGGCGTCCACGCCGTAGCGGCGCGGGGTGACGACCACGTTCTTGCGCTTCAGAAATTCAGAAACCTTACTCATGTTTACAAGACCCCCCTTTTCCGCAGGAAGCGGATATTAGGTGCATTATGACAGCTTGGGTAGAAAAAGTCAAGGGCGGCATATTTGTCCCATTTTAGGCATACAGTGCCATGAAAGGGGGGGCTGTCTCATGGAAAACAGCGGGCACAAGATCACGTTGGTGGGGCGGGAGAAGCTGGAGATCACCGGGGTGGAGGAAGTGGAGAGCTTCGACGAAAGCTCAATAATTATGTCAACCAATTTGGGCGCGCTCATTGTCCGGGGAGAGGGACTGCACATTGAGACCCTGAGCTTGGACGGCGGCGCGCTCAAGGTGGAGGGACAGGTGGAAAGCCTGACCTACGAGGAGCTTCACGAAGCCCGAGGCGGCTTGCTTTCCCGGCTGTTTCGGTGATGGGACAGATCGCGCTGGGGCTGGGAAACCTGCCCTCCCAGCAGGCGGCGGCCTTTGGGGGCGCGGTGTGCATGGGGGCGGGGGTGGCGCTGTGCTATGATCTGCTGCGGCTTTTCCGCCTGCTTTGGAAGGGAAAAGTGTGGGGAAGCCTCCTTGACATCGCCTATTGGGCGGCGGTGACCCTCTCAGTTTTGGGCTACACCGTGGAGCTGACCGGGGGAGAGGTGGAGCTTTACGTCGCCGCGGCCATGCTTCTGGGCGGGTGGCTTTATTTCCGCCTGCTCAGCCCGCTGGTGCGCCGCTGGGAAGGGGTGGTGGCGGCGATCTGCGGGAAAATATGGTGGGTTTTCACCATTCCATGGCGCACGCTGAAAATTGCCCTAAAAAAATTTTGGAAATTTGCAAAAAAACACTTCCCTTTTTGGGAAAGATGGTTTACAATAACAAGACAACCGGGAACATTGTCCAACACACCGCAGGGAAGCGCACCGGGGGAAGGAGGCGGAGGCTGGCATGAAATTCAAGAGAGCGGGTATGGTCACGAAGCTGCTGCTGCTGATTTTGTTGGCAGTCTCCATGACCACGTTCCTGAACCTGCGCTCTCAGGCAAAGACGCTGGCGCAGCAGCAGGCCGCCTTAGAAGAGGCCAACCAGCGTCAACGGCAGGAAAACGAAGCCTTAAGCGCAGCCATCGCCGAAAAGGATGACCCTGAGCGCATTGCCGAGGTCGCCCGCAAACGGCTGGGGCTGGTCGCGCCGGGTGAGATCGTCTTCTACGACAGCGGCAACTGAGGACGCCCCGGGAAAATTTGGAGAGAGAGGAACTATTGCAAACTATGGAGTTCGGAGTGGGTTCGGTCGTTCAAGGAAAGGTCACGGGAATTACCAAGTTCGGCGCGTTCGTGTCGCTGCCGGAGGGAAAATCCGGTCTGGTACATATCTCGGAGATCGCTTATGCTTACGTCAGCGACGTTTCGGAACACCTTCAGGTGGGGCAGGAGGTCACGGTCAAGGTCATCGGCATTGATGAATCCGGCCGCATCAACCTCTCCATCAAAAAGGCGCTTCCGCCGCCTCCCAGACCCAGCGGCGCCCCCGCGAATCAGGGCGGAGCGCGGCCTCAGGGCCGCGGCGGCGGTGGGTTTACGCCCCGTCCCGCTCCCCAGCCGGCCGGCCCGGCCAGCTTTGAAGACCGCCTGAAGCAGTTCATGCAGCAGAGCGACAGCAAGCTCTCCGAGATCCGCGCCGCCGACCGGCGCAACACCCGCCGGGGCAACGGGCGGGGACGTTGACCGTCAAATCCGCAGGGAGAGGTTCGCCTCTCCCTGCTTTTTTACCAAAGGAGGAATGAAAACATGGTCATCATCAACGGTGTGATCCATCCGGTCAGTGGGGCGGTGATCCCCAACGGATTTGTGGCTTGGGAAGGAGACCGCATCACGGCGGTGGGGGAGATGTCCCGCCTGCCGGGGGGGGATCTGGGCGAGGTCATCGACGCCAAGGGCGGCCATGTGACCCCCGGCTACCTTGACGCCCACTGCCATCTGGGGGTGTTTGGCGATTCTCTGGGGTTTGAGGGAGAGGACGGCAACGAGTGTACCGACCCCATCACCCCCCACCTCCGGGCGTTGGACGCCCTCAATCCGCAAGATCGCTGCTTTGCAGAGGCCCGTGCCGCCGGGGTGACCACCGTGGTCACCGGGCCGGGCTCAGCCAACCCCATCGGTGGGCAGATGTTGTGCGTCAAGACCGACGGAAGGGTGGCCGACGCCATGGTGGTGGCCGAGCCGGTGTCCATGAAAATGGCCACCGGGGAGAATCCCAAGACGGTGTACCACGACCGCAAGGAAAGCCCCACCACCCGCATGACCACGGCGGCTCTGATCCGTACGACCCTTCAAAAAGCGCAGGAATACGCCGCCAAACGCTCCAACGGCAAGGGAGACTTTGATCCCAAGTTAGAGGCGCTGATCCCCGTGCTCAAAGGGGAGCTGCCCGTCCACATCCACGCCCACCGGGCGGACGACATCGCCACCGCTCTGCGGCTTTCCAAGGAGTTCGGGTTGAACTGCGTCATCGTCCACGGCACAGAGGGCCGCTTCCTCGCCAAAGAGCTTGCCGCCGCGGGGGTGAGCGTCATCACCGGGCCGAATCTCACCGACCGCTCCAAGCCGGAACTTCGCAACGCGGCGCTGGAGAACGCCGCCGAACTGGCCGCCGCCGGGGTGCGGGTGGCCATCTGCACCGACCACCCGGTCATCCCCATCCAGTACCTGCCCCTGTGCGCGGGGCTGGCGGTGCGGGGCGGCATGAGCGAGGAAGCGGCCTTGGCCGCCATTACCAAGAATCCGGCGGAGATCCTGAACTTGGGCCACCGTCTGGGTACGCTGGAGGCGGGGAAGGACGCGGACATCGTGGTCACACCGGGCAGTCCCTTCTCGGTCACCAACGCGCCCTCTGCCGTGATCTTGTCGGGGAAACGGGTGGTGTGATATGAGAGAAGTTCAAGCGCAGGCCATTACCGAGCTGGTGGCGAAGCTGTGCGTAGAGGCCAACACCTACCTGCCCGAAGGACTGAAACGCTGCATCTATGCGGCCCGGGAGACGGAAGAAAACCCGCTGGCCCGGGCGATCTTAGGCGACGTGGAGGAGAACTTCACCATCGCCGCGGAAAAGGGCCTGCCCATCTGTCAGGATACGGGTATGGCGGTGGTGTTTCTCACCTTGGGGCAGGAGGTTCATGTGGTGGGCGGCGGCATTGCCGACGCGGTGAACGCCGGGGTGGCAAAGGGCTATGTGGAGGGCAAGCTCCGCTGCTCCGTGGTCGCCGACCCCCTGCGCCGGGGGAACACCGGGGACAACACCCCCGCCGTTTTGCACGTCAAGCTCGCCCCCGGCGATTCGGTTGACATAACTGTTGCGCCCAAGGGTTTTGGAAGCGAGAACATGAGCAAGCTGAAAATGTTCACCCCCGCCGCCACGAAAGAGGACATCGTGGACTTTGTGGCCGACTGCGTCAAGGCAGCCGGGTCTAATCCCTGCCCGCCGGTGGTGGTGGGCGTGGGTCTGGGGGGAGATTTTGAGAGCTGCGCGCTGGCCGCGAAAGAAGCTCTCTGCCGCCCGATTGGTTTACATAACAAAGATAAGCTCTACGCCGCACTGGAGGAGGAGACGTTGGCGAGGCTCAACACGCTGAACGTCGGCCCGCAGGGGTTCGGCGGGAGCACCACGGCTCTTTGGGTGGCCTTTGAGCCACGGCCCACCCATATTGCAGGGCTGCCCTGCGCGGTGAACATGGGCTGTCACGTGACCCGCCACGCCAGCGGGACGTTGTGAGGAATGTTTAGAAAAAATTCACAAAATTTTGCAAAAAGAGCGTGACTTATTCGGCGATGTGTGGTAACATAATGGTGAGGAAGGAGTGCCGACAACGGCCCACCGACCCGTAGCAAAGGAAAAGGAGTTGACCGCCATGAAGTTCACCTACACAGACAAGAAGATCGACCTCCCCAAGAACGTCCATGCTTATGCGGAGAAGAAAGTGGCAAAGCTGGAACGCTACTTTAAGCAGGAGATGGAGGCGAATGCGGTCTTTAGTATTCAAAAGGGACAGAATAACGTGGAGCTGACCATCCGCAGCGGCGGGACGATCATCCGTGTGGCGGAGTCCACCGCCGATATGTTCGCCACCATCGACGCCTGTGTGGCTTCGGTGGAGCGGCAGCTCCGCAAGAATAAGGCCCGGCTGGAGAAGCGGCTGCGTCAGGATGCCTTTGTGCCCGCCGCCGAGCCGACCTCCTTTGCCCCTGACGAGACCGAGGAGGAGCTGAAGATCGTCCGCACCAAGCGCTTCCCCATGAAGCCCATGACCGCCGAGGAGGCGGTGCTGCAGATGAATCTGCTGGGGCACACCTTCTTTGCCTTCCGCGACGTGGATCAGGACGGCGCGTTTGCCGTGGTCTACAAGAGAAACGACGGCGGCTACGGCCTCATCGAGGACGTGGAGGGGTAAACCAAGCCGGGGGAGAGCGTTCGGTAAAATCCCGCGCCTGCCGCCACGGCAAGAAAATTGTAATTAAGTATGAGTAAGACGAAGGGACGGCTTCCGCGAAGCCGTCCCTTTTTGCCGGGCGGGTTTTAAACCCATCCCTACTGAATACCGGTGACCTCGTAGCCCGCGCCGGTGACGGCGGAACGAAGGGCCTCGTCGTCGGCAGAGCCGCTTACCTTGGCGCACTTGTCCTCCAAACTCACCTCCACGCTGTCAACGCCCCGCACGCCGTGGAGCGCGGCGGAGACGTGGGAGACGCAGTGCTGGCACATCATGCCCTCGATCTGGATGGTTTTCATCGTTGTTTCCTCCTTTTTGATGTCGGTTGCTTCTCTATGACCCTCAGGGGCGGGAGCGTCCCTGTGAAGGGGCTTGAACCACTTGAGCCGCAGGGCGTTGCTGACCACGCACACCGAGCTTAGGCTCATGGCGGCGGCGGCGAACATGGGGTTCAACTGCCAGTGGAGCAGGCTGTAAAACACCCCCGCCGCCAGCGGGATGCCAAGGCAGTTATAGAAAAAAGCCCAGAACAGATTTTCCTTGATGTTGCGGATGACCGCCTTGGAAAGGCGCACCGCCGTGGGCACGTCTCTGAGGTCGCTTTTCATCAGCACCACGTCCGCGCTCTCCAGCGCCACGTCCGACCCCGCGCCGATGGCGAGGCCCACGTCCGAGCGCACCAGAGCGGGGGCGTCGTTGATGCCGTCGCCCACCATGGCGACCTTGTGGCCCTCGGCCTGCAGGCGGGCCACCTCCCGTTCCTTGTCGGCAGGGAGGACCTGCGCCACCACCTGAGAAATGCCCAAGCGGTCACCGATGGCCTTGGCGGTGCGGGGGTTGTCCCCAGTTAACATAACTACATTCAAGCCGAGGGCCTCCATGTCCCGCACGGCCTGTGCGGAGGTCTCTTTCACCTGATCCGCCACGGCGATCAGCCCCCGCAGCTTGCCGTTTTCTGCAAAATAGAGGGGCGTCTTGCCCTGCTGGGCAAGGGGGCGGGCGGTCTCCTCCATGGAGGAGATATCTACCTTGCTGGTTTCCATAATTCCCGCATTGCCGGCCAAAATATTATCGCCGCCGATGGTGGCGGAGACCCCTCGCCCATGGGCGGCTTGAAAGTTCTCCGCCACGGGGAGATCATAGCCAAGCTGGTTTGCATAATCTACAACCGCCTTAGCCAGCGGATGCTCGCTCTTGTGTTCCAGCGCGGCGGCGAGGGTGAGCAGCCGCTTTTTCTCCACCCCTTGGGCGGGGCAGACGTCGGTGACTTGGGGCTTGCCCTGCGTCAGCGTGCCCGTCTTGTCCAGAACCACGGTGTCTACCTTGTGGAGAGTTTCCAGACTTTCGGCGGATTTGATGAGGATGCCGTTTTCCGCGCCCTTGCCCGTGCCCACCATGATGGCAACGGGGGTGGCGAGGCCCAGCGCGCAGGGGCAGGAGATGACCAGCACCGCCACGGCGGAGGTGAGGGCCATTTCCACCGTGCCGCCCACAGCCAGCCAGACAATGGCGGTGACGGCGGCGATGGCCATGACCACGGGGACGAACACCCCGGCCACCCTGTCCGCCAGCTTGGCGATGGGAGCTTTGGAGGCGCTTGCCTCCTCCACCAGCGCGATCATCTGGGCCAGCGTGGTGTCCTGACCCACCTTGGCGGCCTCCATGGTGAACGCCCCGGAGGTATTGATGGAGGCGGCGATGACCGTATCGCCCACCGCCTTGTCCACGGGGATGGACTCCCCGGTGAGGGCGGATTCGTCCACTGCCGACGCCCCCTCCCGGACAATGCCGTCCACCGGAACACGTTCGCCGGGACGAACCACCACCAGATCCCCCACCTTCACGTCCTCCACAGGGACTTCCGTCTCTACGCCGCCGCGCAGAACTTGGGCGGTCTTGGGCCGCAGATCCATGAGCCGGGAGATGGCCTGCCCGGTCTTGCCCTTGGAGCGTGTCTCCAAAAATTTACCCAGCGTAATGAGGGTGAGGATCATCCCCGCCCCCTCAAAGTAGAGATCCATGGAGTACCGGCTCACCCGCGCCAGATCACCGTGGCCCAGCCCCCAGCCGATCTGGTAAAGGGCCGCGATGCCGTAGACCACCGCCGCGGCAGAACCGACGGCGATGAGGGTGTCCATGTTGGGCGCGCGGTGCCACAGGGATTTGAAGCCCACCCGGTAGTATTTCTGGTTGATGACCATGATAGGAAGGACCAGCAAAAACTGGGTAAACGCAAAGGAAAAGGCATTTTCCACGCCATGGAAGAAGTGGGGGATGGGCAGGCCCATCATGTGACCCATGGAGAGGTAAAAGAGGGGCAGGAGGAAGCAAAGAGAGGCCCAGAACCGGCGTTTCATGTTCTGAAGCTCCCCGGCCATGGGGTCGGCGGCGGGGGCTGCGGAGGTTGCCTTTGGGGCGTTTGCCAAAGCCGCGCCGTAGCCCGCCTTCTGCACCGCGTCAATGACGGCGGCGGGGGTGACGTTGTCGTCCCCGGCCACGGTCATCGAGCCGGAGAGCAGGTTCACGTTGACTTCGGTGACGCCGGGGAGCTTGCACACGGCCTTGTCCACATGGGCCTGACAGGCTGAGCAAGTCATCCCGGTCACGGTGAATTTTTCCTTCATTGCAAGTCCTCCTTACGGCAGCAGCTTATTGAGAAGCGCCGCCAGCTCCGCCGCCTTTTCCTCCCGTTCCGCGCCGCTTTTGGCGTTGCGGACGCAGTGGGTGAGGTGGGCGGTCAATATCTCCTTGTTGGCCCGCCCCAAAAGCGCCTGCGCGGCCATGACCTGCTGGGATATGTCCATGCAGTAGCGGTCGTCCTCGATCATGGCGAGGATGGCGTCGATCTGTCCGCGGGCGGTTTTTAGAAGCTGAGATACCTTTTGTTTGTCGCCTTGCATAGTCTTTCCTCCTGTGCCGGAAAATATGGATACCCCTCCCCCTGTGGGGTAGGGGTATCCTATCACAGTTTGGGGCGTGTGTCAAGAAAAAATCCCGGCCACATTTGTGGCCGGGAGGGTGGAGACAGGATGTTCAGTTGAACTTATAGATCTTCCGGGCGAGGCGGTAGCCGGGGATGGCGATGCCCTTGGGCAGGTTGCCCACCGCCGAAAGGGCGGCATATTTCATCTTGCGGTAGAGCTTGGCGTCCTTGGCCTTTAAGTACTCCCAAAGGGCGGCCTTGACCCCCATTTTTTCCGGAGAGCCGTCCAGCATGAGGAAGATGGAGGAAATGGTCATCATCATGGAGAGGTAGTTGGTCATGTACTTGCCCAGCTTGGGCTTTTGTGCCTTGACGGCGTGGAGGTCGTGGGCGTCGATCATGATCTTGGTGATCCGCACCTGCTGATCCACCCGGCCTACCATGACCGACTCCTGCACCGACTGGTCGGCCCGGCCGATGAAGTAGCGGTAGAGATCCACGTCCATGTAATAGAGGGTTTTGACAAAGGGGAGGGGCTGGTAGACAAAAATGTTGTCCACATAGAAGGTGTGCTTGGGCAGCTCCACGCCGCTTTGCCGGAGCATTTCCGTGCGGTAGATCACAGAGTGCATCAGAAGGTATTGAGAGGGGTGGAAGTGGCCGATGTCCTTCCAAGTGAACACCTTGCCCACGGGGAACACGTTGGAATAGCCCATGACCTTGCGGGTGTTGTCCTCCACGTGTTCATAGACGTAGTTGGCGATCATCAGATCCAGCGGATGGCCCTTGCCCACAAACTCCCGCAGCTTGTTGAGGACGGTGTGGAGCGCTTCCTCGTCCAGCCAGTCGTCCGAATCCACCACCTTGTAGTAGACCCCGGAGGCGTGGCGGAGGCCCTGATTGACCCCTTCGCCGTGTCCGCCGTTTTCCTGATGGATGACCTTGACGATGTCGGGGTATTCTTGGGCGTAGCGGTCGCAGATGGCGGGGGTGTCATCCTTGGTGGAACCGTCGTCCACCAAAATGATCTCGATGTCGCTGCCGCCGGCAAGAAGGGAGTGAACGCACTTGTCCATATAGGCGGCGGAGTTGTAGCAGGGGACGGCAAAGGTGATGAGCTTTTGCATGGGATCGGCCTCCTGTCCTGTTTATATTTTTGTAGGGGCGCACATGGTGCGCCCTTACAGGGTATCGGCCAGCTCCAAGGCCCGTTTGACAATGGCGTCCATGTTGTAATACTGATACTCCGCCAACCGGCCCAGCAGATATAGGTTGGGATATTCGGCGGCCAGCGCGGCGTATTTGCCATAGAGGGCTTTGTTTTCCGGGTTGATGATGGCGTAGTAGGGGATCTGCCCCTCCTCCCCGGTGAACGCCTTGGAAAACTCCTTCATAATGGTGGTTTTCTTGGGGAGGACTTGCCCGGTGAGGTGTTTGAATTCGGTGATGCGGGTAAAGGGCTGATCCACGGTATAGTTCACCGTGCCGTGGGTCTGATACCACTCCACGGGGTGGGTCTCAAAGACGAAGTCCAGCGTGCGGTAGGGGAGACGGCCGAACCGCCGGTCAAAGAGGTCGTCCACCGCCCCGGAATAAATGATCGGGCCTTTGAACGGCTCGCCGTCCACCAAAGTCGTGCCCACCTGCGTGAGGGTGAGGACATCCGCGGCGTCGGTGTTCAGGCGCACCTCGATGTTGGGATGGTCCAGCATATTCTGAAAGAGGGCGGTGTAGCCCTCCTGAGGCATCCCCTGATAGGCGTCCTGAAAATAGCGGTCGTCCCGGGAGAGAAACACGGGCACGCGGGCGGTGGTGGCGGGGTCGATCTCCTCCGGGGTCTGCCCCCACTGCTTGACGGTGTAGGTCTTGAAGATGTTTTCGTACACATAGTCCGCCAGATCGGAAAGGGCGGGGTCGTTGCTCTGGCGCAGCTCCAAAATGGTCACCTTCCGCTCCGGGCCGTAGGCGGCCAGCAGCTTTTCCGACAGCTCGGCGGCGCGGCCTTCAAAGGCGATGTCCAGACTGGTGAGGTTGAAGGGGACGGGCATGAGCTGGCCGTAGACATTGGCCACCACGCGGTGTTCATACTCCCGCCAGCCGGTGAAGCGGCTCAAAAAGTCATAGACCTCCTTGTGGGAGGTGTGGAAGATATGAGGGCCGTATTTGTGGATGAGAACGCCCTCCGCGTCCAGACAGTCATAGGCGTTTCCGCCCACATGGCTGCGGCGCTCCACCACCAGAACCTTCGTGCCGCCCTCGGCCAGCTTGCGGGCCACGGTCGCCCCGGCAAAGCCGGCGCCGATGACCAACGCGTATCGTTGAGACATAATTTCACCTTTTTCCTTCTCTAAAAAAAAGTGAGGGGAGCGTCGCTCACCCGTCACGCGATTTTTCCTCATGGGGTAGGGTTATTATAGACCTATTATCTGGAAATTACAAGTTAAATTTGCGTTGCCACCGCTTCTGCGACGCGGATACCGTCCGCTGCCGCCGAGGCGATCCCTCCGGCCCAGCCCGCCCCCTCGCCGGCGGGGTACAGTCCGCGCAGGGGGGAGGACAGGCTCTCCCCCCGCAGCAGCCGCACCGGGGAGGACGAGCGGGTCTCCACCCCGGTGAGCAGAGCCGCCGGGTCGTCGAAGCCGGGCAGCCTGCGGCCCAGAAGAGGCAGAGCTTCCCGGAGAGAATCGGTGACAAAGGTGGGCAGACAGCCGTCCATCGCTGCGGCGGTCACGCCGGGACGGTAAGTGGGGACGATGGAAGAGGTCAGGGAGGGCTTGCTCTTCGTCAAAAAGGAACTCACCGTCTGGGCGGGGGCGTAAAAGCCGCCGCCCCCCAGCCGGAAGGCAAGCTCCTCCCACTGCCGCTGAAAGGCCAGCCCCGCCAAGGGGTCGGGACTGCCAAAGTCGGCGGGGGTGACGCTGACCAATAGTCCTCCGTTGATGTTCTGGCCGTCTCTGGCGCGGTAACTCATGCCGTTGGTCACTACGCCGCCCTCCTCCGACGCGCTGCACACCACCTGTCCGCCGGGACAGACGCAGAAGGAGAACACCCCCCGCCCGTTTGCAAGGTGGCAGGAGAGCTTGTAGGACGCGGCGGGGAGCTTGTTCCACGCCCCGCCGAACTGCTGGCGGGAGACCGCCTCCTGACTGTGTTCAATGCGTACGCCGATGGCAAAGGCCTTGGCCTCCATGGGGACGCCGGCGGCTTGGAGCATATGGAAGGTGTCCCGGGCGGAGTGGCCGGGGGCTAAAATGAGACAGTCGCAGGGCAGGGCGTAACCGCCGGAAGGGGTGGAGACCTCGATGCCCTGCAAAGCGCCGTTGGCCGTTTTCAGCCCGGTGAGGGTGTGCTGAAACCGAATATCGCACCCCTGCCGCAACAGCTCAGCACGCAGCTTCGCCACCACCAGCCGCAGATTGTCCGTGCCCACATGGGGCTTTTGCACATAGAGGATGTCCTCGGGTGCGCCGAATTCCACAAAGGTCTCCAGCACGGCGGTGAGCCGGGGGTCGTGGATGCCGGTGTTCAGCTTGCCGTCGGAAAAAGCCCCTGCGCCCCCCTCACCGAAGAGGACGTTGGAGTTTTCCTCCAAGATCCCGTCTGACCACAGCCGCTCCACGTCGCGGGAGCGCTCCTCCACGCTCTTGCCCCGCTCCAGCACGATGGGGGGCAGCCCGGCCCGGGCCAGAAACAGCGCGGCGAACAGCCCTGCCGGGCCCATGCCCACCACCACCGGGCGCAGGGCCTTGGGGTCGCGGCGCAGGGCGGGGAAGACGTAAGGTCTCGTGTCCGCGGAGGTGATCTTGTTGCCCTTGGCGCGGGCCAGAATGCTGCGCTCTTGAGCCTCGGAAAGGGCGCAGCGCACCGCGCAGACGTAGTGAACGTCGCTTTTGCGCCGGGCGTCGATGGACTGGCGCACCAGACGCAGTTGACGAAGGTGGTCAGGCCGGACGCCCAGCGCGGCGGCGGTCTTTTCGCGCAGATCTTCCATACCGCCGTCTATGGAGATATGTAAGTCATTCACTTGAAGCACAAAAACGCCTCCTTCCTTGGGGGGTAACGGCATGAAAAACGCCGGTTCGCAAGAACCGGCGTTTTGGGTGCGAGGTTGGGGAGAGCTTACAGCTTCTCCTGAAGCTTGGCGCTCTTACCCACGCGGTCGCGCAGGTAGTAGAGCTTGGCACGGCGCACCTTGCCGTGGCGAACCAGCTCGATCTTCTCGATGGAAGGCGCATGGACGGGGAAGACCTTCTCCACGCCGATGCCGAAGGACACGCGGCGGACGGTGATGGTCTCGGCGATGCCGCCGTGCTTTTTGGCGATGACCGTGCCCTCAAAGACCTGAATGCGCTCGCGAGAGCCTTCCTTGACCTTGATGTGGACGCGGACGGTGTCGCCGATCTGGGCGTCGGGGGCTTCGGCCTTCATGTTTTTCTGGTTGAAGAGATCAAGTGTGTTCATGGATATTTCCTCCTATTGATAGGCGTTCATGGGCATTTTCGCAAAACCCCAGAGGATCACCCTTTCTTGAGACTTGGGTATTATACCATCGCGAACTGGAAAATGCAAGCCTTTTTTACTTTTTGTGTGGTTTGGTTGTCCCTTAGTACTGTAGGACTAAGTCGTCGATGTCCTGAAAGTCGGTGGAGGAGAGGGTGTAATCTCCGCCGCTGCCGGGGGTGACCAGCACCAGCTTGGTCACCGCCGGGCCGGTGGTGATGGCGTCCAGACGGGCGTACAGGTAATCGTAGACCTCCTGCGCCCACTTGGACTCAAAGTTTTCGCGGGCCTTCCGGATCTGGGCGGAGGTCATATCCGCCTGCTTTTCCTCGCTGGGGAGGGGATGGGCCTTCTCAAAATCGGCGCGGAGCTTGGCGTAGCCGTCGGCGTAGGCGGCCTGAAAGAACGTGACGGGGGTGACGGACACCTCCACGCAATAACGGCCGTGATCCAGCGGGGCGGCCTGAACCACGGTGTAGGACGCCTTGGCGTACACCTGCTTCAGAAGCTCCAGATAGTCGGCTTTCAGGTCGCTTTTGAGGAAAACCTCGTCAAGCTCGAAGCGGACGGCGAGACGCTGGGAAAACTCCATGTCCAGATTCTTCTCAAAGGTCTCCTGCGTGTCCTCGGCGGTGATGTCCATAAGCCGGAGGTAGTCGCCGCCCGGCGCGCCGGTATACGTCTCGTCCAGAAGGCCGCGGACGTAGAGGGCGGCGTTATATTGGTTGATCTGGGCCTGCGTGGTGGAACAGCCCGCACACAGCAGCAGACAGAGGCACAGGGCAGCAGAGAGCAGTCGTTTTTTCATGGCTCTTACTCCCCGCACAGCTCAAAAATGGCCTGAGTGAAGATCTTCGCGCTGAGCAGAAGGTTGTCCACGCTGGCCTGCTCGTTGGCGGCGTGCATTTTGGGGTCAAAGCCGGGGAAGTCGCAGCCGAAGGCCACCCCGCCGGGGATATCGTGGACGTAAGTGCCGCCGCCGATGGCGATGGGCTTGGGGTCTTCCACTCCGGTATACATACTGTAGCAGCGGAGCAGGGTCTTGACCAGAGGGGAATCGGCGCTGACGCAGTGGACGGAGGTCATGTCCGGGTCGCCCAGAATGGAGATGCCGTGGCGGCGGAAGGCCTCCTCGCAGACGCCCTTGCAGTTGAACTGGTTGGCGCACAGGGGGAAGCGGACGTCAAACTTGGCCTTGAAGCGGGTGGAGGTCATGGTGAGCAGGGCCAGATTCAAGGTCAGCTCGCCGCTTTCCGGGTCGGCCTGCGCAATACCCAGACCCTTGCCCCGGGTGTCGCCGAAGGGAAACAGCTCATGGAGAGAGCGGAGATAGCGGGTGCTGGTGCAGTCCGCCAGCGGCAAAAGGGACAGTGCCGCCAGCAGCGCCTGAATGGCGTTGATGCCCCCCTCCGGGGAGGCGGCGTGGGCATTTTTGCCCGCGCAGTGGAGACAGACGCCGCCCTTTACGTCCTTGGCGGTGAGAACAGCTCCCGTGGCGGAGGTGACCTGATCGCAGGCGGTGGTGACCTGCGCGGCGGCCAGACCTAAAATGGTGCATTCCGCTTCGGGAGGGACGACGTTGTGGCGGAAACCGCCCTTAAAGGAGGTGACCCGGGGGGTGGCGGACTCGTCCGCCCACGCCGCGCCAAAATCGGGATGATAGTGGCCCTTTTCAATGTGGATGACGGGGAAGTCCGCGTCGGGGGTAAAGGAGTAGGGGGCAAAGGGCTCGCGGGCGTAGTAGTAGGCGATGTCCTCGCTGCCCGATTCCTCGTCCGTGCCCATGACCAGCTTCACATTTTTGGCCGTGCCGCCCAAGTCCTTCACCGCCGCCATAGCCAAAAGGGCGGCGCAGAGCGGGCCTTTGTCGTCGCTGACCCCCCGGCCGTAGAGCATTCCGTCCTTCTCCACGCAGGTGTAGGGGTCGGTGTCCCAGCCTGTGCCCTCGCCCACCACGTCCAGATGGGCGAGAATGTGGAGCTGGGTGGGGGCGTCGTTCAGGTCGGCCAGACCCACATAGCCGTCGTAATTGCGGGTGGCGAAGCCCAGCTCGTCCGCCAGCTTCAGCGCCTCCTCCAGCGCAGCCTTCGGGCCTGCGCCAAAGGGCGCGCCGGGCTGGGCCGGACCTTTGACGCTCTTGACGGACACCAGACGGGAGACGGCGTCAATGAGCCGGGCGCGGACGGCGGGGTCGTCAAAGTACTGGTCGATCTTCTCTTTTTTCATGGGTGATCCCTCCAAAAATCAGGCTTCCTCTTGGGCGTTGAGCTGGTCGAGGTATTTGTAGACCGTGTAGCGGGACACTTGAAGCCGCTTGGCGACATAGGGGACGGACTTGCGGAAGGAGAACGCGTTTTTCTGCTCCAAAAGGGCGACGATCTTGATGCGGTCGGATTTGGTGAGGGCACTGACCGGCTTGCCAATGGCGGCGAGACACTCGTCAAAGATCTGGGCGAGACCGTTGTCGCCCCCTTGCCACAAGGCGGACTGGAGATCCGCGTCGGCGCTCATCAGATCCACCAAAATGCGGTTGGCAAAGACCAGAGAGGAGTAGTCGAAGTCGATGCCCAGAGCCAGATTGTAGTCCTCACCGATCATATGGAAGGTGGAGGACTTGATCTGAGACCCGGAGGGGGTGGTGGCGTAGAGGTTGACAAAGTCGGTGGTCATGGCTGTTTCGTCAATGAGGCGGCCCGAGCCCATAATGTCCAGCGTAGAGCCAACCTCCCGGCCGGAAACCTGCCCGTTATAGATGGAGAGGATGGGGTGGCTGGGGTCGGACATATTCTGCACCAGCGTCTCGCAGGAAGAGCCGAACATCTCGGCGATGCCCCGGGCGGTGCGGTCAAGAAATTCAAAGGCTTCGTCTCTGGTCATGGGGTCGCCTCCTTTGTCAAACGGTATCGAATCTATTTTACACCGGGGGTTGACAAAATGCAAGGGTTACCCTTTTCGCCGCTTTGGGAGAAAGGCGAGGGCTTGCGGGGAGAGGAGGATCAGGGCGGTCAGGTTTGGAAGGGCCATGAGGCCGTTGGTCAGGTCGGCAAGCTGCCACACCGCCCCCACCTCCCCAACGCTGCCCGCCACGATGCACAGAAGAAACACCACACGGAAGGCGGGGATGGCCCGGCCGCCGCCCCACAGGAAGGAGAGGGCGCGCTCGCCATAGTATCCCCAGCCCAGCAGGGAGGTGTAGGCGAAGAGCAGGAGGGATACGGACACCAAAATCGGGCCAAACCTCCCCAGCGTCACGCCAAAGGAGGCGGCGCACAGGGGCGCGCCCAGATACTCGGCGGGGATGCCGCCGGGAACATATACGCCGGCGGTGAGGATGACCAGCGCGGTGACGGTGCAGACAAGGAGGGTGGAGATGAACACCTCCACCATACCCCAGCAGCCCTCTTCGGTGGGGGTAGAGCCGCCGGCGGCGGCGTGGGCCATGGCGGAAGAGCCGAGACCCGCCTCGTTGGTGAACACCCCTCGCGCCACGCCGTAGCGCAGGGCCAGCGCGGCGGTATATCCGCCGCAGGCGGCCTGCGGGCGGAACGCCCCCTGAAAAATGGCTTCCATGGCGGCGGGGAGGTATGCCCGGCGGAGGAGCAGCGCCGCCGCCCCGCCGAAGAGAAACAGCCCCGCCATCAGCGGGACGAGCCGTTCGCTCACCTTGCCCACCCGCCCGATGCCGCCAAACAGCACGATGCCCACTGCCAGCGCGGTGAAGATCCCGGCGGAGACAGGCGCGATGTTTGCCGAGGCGCGCAGGGCGGTGGAGATGGAGTTGGACTGCACCATAGCGCCCCCGGCCAGCGAGGCAAAGACGCAGGATAGCGAAAAGGCGGCGGCAAGGGGCTTTCCCATGCGTTTCAGGCCGCGGGCCATGTAGCACATCGGCCCGCCTGCGGCGGCGCCGTCCGCCGCGACCTCCCGGTAGGCCGCCGCCAAGGCTTTTTCTGCAAAGCCCGTCATCATCCCCAGCAGGGCGGACACCCACATCCAGAACACCGCCCCCGGCCCGCCGAAAAAGATGGCGGTGGCCACCCCGGCGATGCTCCCCGTGCCGATGGTGGAGGCCAGAGCGGTGGCCAGCGCCTGAAACTGGGTCAGCCCGCCGCTTCTTGGCCGGGCGAGGGAGACTTTTAAGGGGCGCAGCCAACGGTGGGGGGCAAATTGAAAAAAGCCGGAGCGCAGGGTATAGTATCCCCCCACCAGCAGGAATAGGCAAAGCAGCCAAGGATTCCAAAGGGCGTTGGCCCACCTCTCCACAAGGGACAAAAAAGACACGCGCACACCTCCATAACCATGCTGTTAGAGAGGTATGCGCGCGCGGGGAGGTTTAGGACAACGGTCTTACCAGTCAATGAGCTTGGCCCGGCGCAAAATGGGCATCAGGGCGGCGAAGAGGACGCAGAGAATGACCGTCTGAGGGATGAGGGTGATGGCGTTTTTGACCAGACGCTCCATCATAATGACGCGGTATGCCTGACCGCCCAAAATGTAGCTCCACAGTGAGCCGAGGATGACATTTTGAATGTTGGTCAGCAGCTTGGCAAAGAAAACCCGGACAGGGAGCATGGAGTTGAAGGGGCGGCGGTAGAGAAAGAGAGCATAAGTAAAGTTGCCCAGCATGGTGGTGAGCATATAACCGGGGAAATAAGGCCCGGTGGGGTGGAGCAGATAGGTGATGGTGTCCTCCGCCGCGCCGAACACCAGAGCGTTGACCGGCCCGCCCACCATGGAGCAAAGGGCGCGGGCCATGAATCCCCACGAAATGCGGGCCGCGCCCATGTGGATGGAGGGGATCAGCCCCAAAGCCCAGCACGCGGCGATCATCAGGGCGGAGAAGGTGAGGATGCGGGGCTTCTTCATGTCGGCCAGAGCCTGCCGCCAGTAGGCGGCGGAGAAGGGGGACGGATAGCGCGTTTGATCGTTTTCGAGCATAAAAACACCTCCGATTATGTTGGGCAGACCCCGAAGGGCGGCCGCATAACGGGAGGATGGAAACGTCCGAAAATGCGGGAGCGGGATGCGGAGGGCGCACTGCGGGAGGTGGAGAAAAAATTCCCTTTCGTCCGGCGGACAACTCCCCGTCCCGCCGGCACTGATCCCCATGGGGAAACACACGCCGTCCTACTCTGCCTATGTGAAGCCATCATAACACATAAGCGGGGGAAAAGCAAGGGGACGGTTTCCGAAGAAACCGTCCCCAAACTGTTTACTTACCGATCAGCGCGATAAACCGGTCGAGCATGACAGCCACTTCCGCGCGGGTGACGTTGGCCGTCGGG
>CAJUAS010000014.1 GCA_910584395.1 uncultured Oscillospiraceae bacterium
CTGGAAAACACCCTTCGGGAAGCCGACGTGCAGGAGGAGGAGCTGCTGCGCCGGGAGGGGGAGCTGCAAGGGCAGTTGGACGACCTCACCCGGCGGCAGGAGACGGCCTTTCAACTGGAATATTCCGCCGCGCAGGACAAGCTGGCCCAAGCGGTAGACCGGCGCGCCAGCCACCCCTTCCTCCTCATCAGCCTTTTCTGCGCGGTCATCCTTATGGGCGCGCTTTTGGCAATGCTGGGGCTGCCGTTTCTCGGCATCCCGCTGATGGTCGCCGGCGGGGCGGGCCTGCTCTATGCTGTCTCCCTGCGGCGGCGAGACCGCATCTACGAGGCTGAGCTGACCGCCGCCCAAGAGGAGCTGTCCGCTCTGGTCCACCGGGGCGGGTCGGACACCCCCGCCATCGCCCAGACCCGCGCCCAGCTCTCCGCTGTGGGCCAAAGCCTTGCCGCCCTGCGTACCCGCCGGGCGCAGGCCGACGGCGAGCTGCGGGCGGTGGGCGACCCGGACGCCCTGCGGGAGGAGTGCGACCGCTTGAACGCTCAGATCAGGGCCGAGGAGGAACAGTACGTCGCCCTCACCGCCGCCATGGACGCCTTGGCCGCCGCCAACGCCCTGCTGCAGCAGCGGTTTGCCCCCGCCGTCAGTGCGCTGGCCGGGGAGATCCTGTCCAAGCTCACCGGCGGACGCTATGACTCCCTCACCTTCACCCGCTCCTTTGAGGCGCTGGCAGGCAATCCCACGCTGGAGGGCAAAAGCGCCCTTCTCCTCTCCAAGGGCACTGCCGACCAAGCCTATCTGGCCCTGCGGCTGGCCATCTGCCTGTTGGCCCTCCCGGAGACCGACAGCGCACCCATCGTTCTGGACGACGCGCTGGTCACCTTTGACGATGCGCGCCTTTCCCTCGCCCTGCAAGTGCTCCGGGACTTTGCCGCCAGCCGTCAGGTGCTTGTGTTCACCTGCCAGAGCCGGGAAAAGGCCGCGCTGGCCGGGAACGGGTTGCATGGAACGGCGGCCGTGTGATATAATGACAGGGATATTTCCCGAAAGGATCTGAATTTCCATGAAGAAGGACAAAACCCTTCCCGAAGAGCGGGAGCTTGACCCCTTTTACGCCCCCAATACCCATGGCCAGTCTTTTCGTGTGGCCATCTATAGCTGGCTGCAGCCGTTGATCCTCGCGCTGGCCGCCATGATCCTGATCTATGTTTTTGTAGGCCGCATCATCGGGGTGGACGGCAAGTCTATGATGCCCACCCTTCATGACCATGACATGCTGGTGCTTCAGCACCTTGGCTACCAGCCCGCCCAAGGGGATATCGTGGTCCTCACCCAGCGTTCCTTTAGCGACAAGCCCATTGTCAAGCGGGTCATCGCCACCGGCGGGCAGACCGTGGACGTGGACTACGACGCCAACACTGTCACCGTCACCGACAGGGACGGCACGCGGCAGGTGCTGGATGAGCCGTATCTGGGCGAGCCTATGCGCCTCCCCTCCTCCCTCTCCAACGCCCACATCCAAGTGCCGGAAGGCTCGATCTGCGTCTTTGGCGACAACCGCAACAACTCCACCGACTCCCGCTCGCCCAGCGTGGGCACGGTGGACGAACGGTGCGTGCTGGGGCGGGCGGTGATGATCCTGCTGCCCTTCCAGCGGTTTGGGGTGCTGTGAGATGAGACTGGACAAGTGGTTGAAGGTCTCCCGCCTCATTAAACGGCGCACCGTGGCCAACGAAGCCTGCGACAATGACCGGGTGTGGGTCTCCGGGCGGCCTCAGCGGGCGTCTTACGACGTGAAGGTGGGCGACGTGATCGAGCTTCACTTAGGCCCGCGCATCACCCGCATCCAAGTCCTTGCCGTGGACGAACACGCCCAAAAGGGTGAGGCCGCCGGACTTTACCGGGAGCTTCCGCCGGAAAGCTAAGCGTAAGCAAAAACGCTCCGAGAGGGAAACCCTCTCGGAGCGTTTTTCTGCTTTTTCTACTTCCCTTTTGATTCACACGCCGCCTTTGCGCCGGAGACGAGGAAAAGCGGCAAAGGCCGTGAGCAGCGCGGCGGCTGTCCCCATGGCCACGCACACCCAGAGCATCCCGCTCACGCCGCCCATATCCAGCATCCGTCCGCCCAGCGCGCTGCCCAGCATCCCGCCCAGACCGTTGGACGCCATCATCATCAGCGTCTGGCCCTTCACTTGATCCTCTGGGGCGATGGCGTCGCTGACATAGAACACCGAAGCGGGGGTGAACAGGCCGTAGCCCAGCATTTGCGTGGGCTGCAGCAGCCACACCATCCAGTAGTTGGGAGCGAGGATGGTCAAAAACGCCTTCACCGCCACCGCAGCCATGCTGAAGGTCAGGATCGCCCCCGCGCGGCCCTTGCGGTAGAGACGGTCAAACAGGAGGGCGGCGGGCAGCTCCGAGCCGGACATCAGGAAGATGGCGACCCCCAGATGGGCGTCCGTCCCGCCCTTGGCGCGGATGATATTGATGCAGAAATTGCTCATGGGCAGGCAGGCGGTGATGCCCAGCAGAAGCCCCACCAGCATCAGCGCAAAGCGGGGGTTGTCCCGCAGAAGGCGCAGGGCGTTTTTGGGCGCTTGGGCGGCGGTTTTCTCCCCGTCTTTTCTCCGCCACTCAGGGTCAAACTTCGGAAAGGTGACCACCGCGGCCATGAGGACGAGCACCAAAACGCTGTGGGTCACCAGCGTGGTCTCCACCCCCAGACGGCCCGCCTGAAAGCCGATGAACATACTGGTTGCGGCGTAAGCCAGAGAGCCAAGCCCCCGGCCCAGCGAATAGGGGACGTTTGCCCCCACCTGAATAAACTGCACCGCCATGGAGTCCACAAGGGGGTAGGCGGAGATCTCCAACGCCCCCAAAAACACCAACACCGCTGCCGTGCCCACCATGCCCATGGGCAGCATATGGAGCAAACCGGCGAAGAAGGCCACCCCCAGACAGAGGGTGAGGATGTACTTGAGAGGGAGGTTGGGGTGACGGTCGGCATAGCTGCCCACCAACGGCTGGGCGAACACCCCCGCGAAGCACCGCACCGCAAGCAAAACGCCCACCTGCGTATTGGTAAAGCCCCGGTGGAGAAGCAGCGTTGTCTGATAGGCCAGCAGAGCGGCGCACACCGCCCAGTAGGCCAGCTGAATGAGGATATACTGGGTATTCAAACGCTTGGAAGATGGCATTTCGATCCTCCCTTACAAATGGAATTGTCTTCTTGTCCACGCCCGCAGGCCGGGCACGCGGCGCACCACGATAAGCACCGCCATCACCGCCCCGCAGGCGGCTGTCACCACCAGCGACCACAAGGGCTGCCATCTCCCGGTCAGCCAAAGGTCCACAAACAGCTCCACAAACAGGCAGGACAGGGCGCAGCCGCCGATCAGCACCGTGATGGTGGTCAAAATGGAGTGGCGGGGCAGATACACCGCCATGGCAAGGACAACGGCGGTCTCCGCCAGCACGATGGGCAGGGCCAGACCGAGATACCAGTCCCGTCCGTTCAGATCCACGCTAATGAGAAACAGGTAAAGGGCCACCGCCGCGCCGTCCAGAAGCACCTTTGCCGCCCGGTGGAGCTTGGGGAGAAAAATGGGCAAAATGAGCCAGAACCACACGGTCAGCAGCGCGCCGATCACATAGAGGCTCCACAGCCGGCCCGGTTTCAAAAACACGTTGAGCAGACCGCACGCCGCCGCCACCGCGCAGAGGATGACCGTCAGCAGCAGGGCAAGCTCCCCCTTCCCCGGCAGCTCCACCGTGGAAGAGCGGGTGGGGTAAGGCGGCGGGGAAGTCGTGTCCCGCGGACTTTTGGGGTCATGGACGGGGGTGGCGCAGAGGGGACAGGACGCAGCGGTGGCGTCCAGCTCCACGCCGCAGTGGACACAATAGGACATAACAGCTTCCCTCCTAAGAATTCCGGTCGGGGTCGGGACGGTTGGACAGCACCTTGACGTGGAGGCCCTCCTTGACGAGGAAGCGGAAAAACTCCCGCTCCACGTCCCGCTCCTTCAAATTGCTGGCGAAGGAAATGGACAGCACGTCGCCGCAGGAGACGCTGGCGCAGTTGACGGTGTCGCCGTAGGGCTGGCCCAGCACCGCCTCCACCCGCTCAATATGCCGGGCCATCCGGGCGGGGGCGGTGAAGATCCCGGGGTTGGTGTAGGTCATGGAAAAGGGACGGATGGCGGCAAGGCGGTAAGAGAGCTTCATCACCGGGTCTTTGAGCGCGCAGGGGACAGCCTTCAGAATGGGGTTTTTCTGGAAATTCACGTTTCCCGTGATGTTGCCCTGCATCAGCGGGCGGCTCAGCTCCAGCCGAAGCTGGTAGCGCACCTGTTCCACCACCTCGGAGAAGGTGTAATCCCCCAGCCGCGGGTCGATGCAGGGCCGGGCGGTGAGGATGAAGTTCCGCACCGTCTCGGTGGGGAAAAACCGCCGAAGGTCGATGGGAATGGCCAGAGAGACCGGCCGCTCCCTGCTCCCCTCCCGGCGCTGCAGCTCCATCAGCGTCCAGATAAGGGCGGCGGACAGGTATTCCGTCACCGAGCCGCCATGGGCCTTGGCGGTCTTTTTGACCGCGTCCACCGATAAAATGCCCTGAGTCACATTAAGGGTATAAAAGGGCTCAGGCGTGCCGGTGGGATGATAGGCCGTGGCCTTCCACGTCCGGGGCGCGGCCCGGCCCGCCGCATAGCGGCGGTAGGCGTCCTCCGCCTCGCCGGGACGGGGCGGCTCTTCCACGTCCAAGATCCCCATCTCGTTGGGGATGTCCTCCCCCAGCTCCCGGAAATAGCAGGCCAGCAGAGTCTTGAAAAACACCATCGCCCCGCCGCCGTCGCTGAGGGCGTGGAAGCACTCGATGGAGACCCGGTTTTCATAGCGGCACACCCGCAGCAGCCGGGTAGCTTCCGCCGTGGGCTCCATGGGCTGGCAGAAATTGCACACGTCCTCTTGGACAAAGGGGCCGGGGCGGTCGTCGGGAACAAAATAATACCAAAAAGCTCCTTTTCGCAATCGCACATGAAAGGTGGGAAAACGGGGAATGGTCTTTTCCAGAGCGCGCTGGAGGGCGGCGGCGTCCACGGCCTTGTCCAACACGGCGGAAATGCGGTATACAGGGGAGTAATCGTCGCCGGAAATGGCGGCATAGAGTACCCCGGCGTTGTCCATGGGATACCACATCGAAGGCTGGGCCTTTTTCTTCGCCACGCGCTCCTCCCCTTTCGGTGATATTTGGAAAATCTATTGTAGCACAAGTTTTGTTGTGTTACAATAGGAAGCAGACACTCAGGCTTATTTTGAAGGAGGTCTAAAACTATGAAGAGTCCGGTCAATCCAAGAAAAGCGGCGATCATCGGCTGCGGCTTTGTAGGCTCAGCCACGGCCTTCGCCTTGATGCAGAGCCGGCTGTTTTCCGAGATCGTTTTGCTGGACGCCAACCACGACAAGGCGGACGGCGAGGCCAAGGATATCGCCCACGGCATCCCCTTTGCCGGACAGATGAAAATTTACGCCGGAGATTACGGTGACATCGGGGATTCCTCCATCGTCATCGTCACCGCCGGGGCGAACCAAAAGCCCGACGAGACCCGCCTCGACCTCGTCCACAAAAACGTGGGCATTTACAAGAGCATCATCCCTCAGATCGTGGAAAGCGGCTTCGGCGGCGTTTTGCTCATCGTCTCCAACCCGGTGGACATCCTCACCTACGCTGCGGTCAAGCTCAGCGGCTTCCCGGAACACCGGGTCATCGGCTCGGGCACGGTGCTGGACACCGCCCGGCTGAAATACGCCCTTGGGGAGCATCTGTCGGTGGACAGCCGCAGCGTCCACTCCTTCATCATCGGCGAGCACGGGGACAGCGAGATCGCCGCTTGGAGCAGCACCAACGTCTCCGGCATTCCCGTCAACGATTTCTGCGAAATGCGTGGGCACTTCAACCATCAGGAGTCCATGGAGCGCATCGCCGCCAATGTGAAAAACAGTGCCTATGAGATCATCGCCAAAAAGCAGGCCACCTATTACGGCATCGCCATGTCGGTCAAGCGCATCTGCGAGTGCATCGTCCGGGACGAGAAGTCTATCCTCCCCGTGTCCTCCATGCTCCACGGGCTTTACGGCATCGACGACATTGCCCTGAGTATGCCCGCCATCGTCGGCGCGGAGGGCATCGAAACCCATGTGCCCATCTCTCTGGACGAGAAGGAGACCGCCGCCCTTTTGGCCTCGGCAAAGACCTTAAAGGAAGTGGCCAATAGTCTGGAGCTGTAAGGAGCGGACATTTATGGCAAAAAAGCTGACGGAAGAGGAAAAGCAGGCCCGCCTCGACGTGAAAAACGCGGAAAAAACCGCCAAGGAGACCGCCAAAGCAGAGCAGAAACGCCTTCAGCCCATGATGAAGCTCTTAAAGGCCATCCACTCCATGGGGGGAAGCGAATCCATGGAAGCCAAGGATCTGGCCCGCCAGCGGCGGGGGCAGGAGCTTTTGGGCCGCTTGGTCACCCCCATGATCGGGATGGCTTGGGAGACCTTCGAGCTGAACGGGATGCCCTGCGCTTGGACGCGGCCCGACCGGGGTCACGACCGCCGCCACGCCATTCTCTACTGCCACGGCGGCGGATATACCAGCGGCGCGCTGGGCTACGCCCGCATTTTAAGCTCCAAGCTCTCCCACGTCACCGGCTATCCGGTGCTCTCCTTCCAGTACCGCCTCGCCCCCGAACACCCCTACCCCGCCGCCCTTGAGGACGGTATGGCGGCTTGGGATCATCTGATGCACCAAGGCTTCGGGGCGCGGGACGTGGTCATCGCCGGGGACAGCGCAGGGGGCAACATGGCCCTCTGCCTGACCCAAATGCTCAAGGAGCAGGGGCGGCTTCTGCCCCACGCCCTGATCCTTATGTCCCCGTGGACGGATATGTCCGCTCAGGGAAAGTCCTACAAGGAAAATGCGGACATTGACCCCATGATCACCTTGGAGTACGTCAAGGGCGTGCGCAGCGCCTATGCCGGGGAGGCGGAGGATTGGACTGACCCCCACCTCTCCCCCCTGTACGGCTCCCTCAAGGGCTTTCCCCCCACGCTGGTACAGGTGGGCACCAACGAAATTTTGCAGTCCGATTCCATCCGCCTGCGCGACCGGCTGGTGATGGCGGGCGTACCCTGCCGCTTAGAGGTCTGGAAGGATATGTGGCACGTGTTTCAGATGTTCCCCGTCCGTCAGGCGTCAGAGGCCATGGACGATATCGGGCATTTTTTGCTTGAAATGTCGTGATCGGCCTTGCCAAAGGCTTCCAAGGCTTGTATAATGAAAGAGCTAAGCGGTTATCATCCGAATAGACTTTTGGGATTTGATAGAGGTGTCAAAAATGTTTAGTAAAGATATCGGGATCGACCTTGGTACGGCCTCCATTCTGGTGTTCGTTCAGGGGAAGGGCGTGGTGCTTCGTGAGCCGTCCGTGGTGGCCATGGACAAAAACTCCGGCAAGCTCCTCAAGGTGGGCGCAGACGCTCAGGCCATGCTGGGCCGCACCCCCGGCAACATCGTCGCCATCCGCCCCCTCCGGGAGGGCGTGATCTCCGACTATGACATGACCGAGCGGATGCTCCGGGAGTTCATCCACAAGGTCAGCTCCTTCCGCATCTTCAAGCCCCGCGTGGTCATCTGCGTCCCCTCGGGCATCACCGAGGTGGAAGAGCGCGCGGTCATCGACGCGGGCATTCAGGCGGGTGCGCGCCGGGTCTACCTCATTGAAGAGCCGCTGGCCGCCGCCATCGGCGCGGGCATCGACATCACCAAGCCCGACGGCCACATGATCGTTGACATCGGCGGCGGCACCACCGACATCGCCGTGATCTCCCTCTCCGGCATTGTGGAATCCGCCTCCATTAAGATCGCCGGCGACCAGTTTGACGAGGCCATTGTGAAGTACATCCGCCGCAAGCACAACGTCCTCATCGGCGACCGCACCGCCGAGGAGCTGAAAAAGCAGATCGGCTGCGTTTTCCCCCGCCCGGAGGAGCAGACCATGGAGATCAAGGGCCGCTGCCTGATGACCGGCCTGCCCCGGGTGTTCACCGTCACCTCCAGCGAGATGATCGAGGCCTTTGAGGAGGTCTCCACCCGCATTTTGGAGGCCATCCACAGCGTTTTGGAGCGCACGCCCCCCGAGCTGGTGGCGGATATCTCCACCAACGGGATCGTGATGACCGGCGGCGGCTCTCTGGTGTGGGGCTTTGACAAGCTCATCGAAAGCCACACCGGCATCGCCACCTATGTGGCGGACGACGCCATCTCCTGCGTGGCCTACGGCACAGGCAAGAGTCTGGAGTGGATCAACGATATGCAGGACGGCACGATGAATATCTCCAGACAAAAGCAAATGAACTAATGTCTCAATATATCATGGCGCTGGACGCCGGGACGACCAGCAACCGCTGCATCCTGTTTGACCGGCGCGGCGAGATGTGCAGCGTGGCCCAAAAGGAATTTACCCAGTATTTTCCCAAGCCCGGCTGGGTGGAACACGACGCCAACGAGATCTGGTCGGGGATGCTGGGCGTGGCTGTGGAGGCCATGCACAAGATCAACGCCACCGCCGCGGACATCGCCGCCATCGGCATCACCAACCAGCGGGAGACCACGGTGGTGTGGGACAGGCATACCGGCGAGCCGATCCACCCCGCCATCGTGTGGCAGTGCCGCCGCACCAGCGAATACTGCGACTTTTTGAAGGAAAAGGGGCTGGTGGAGGCCATTCGGGCCAAGACCGGTCTGGTGATCGACGCCTACTTTTCCGCCACCAAGCTGCGCTGGCTGCTGGAAAACGTCCCCGGCGCACGCGCCCGGGCGGAGCAGGGCGAGCTGCTCTTCGGCACGGTGGAGACGTGGCTCATGTGGAAGCTCTCCGGCGGCAAGCTCCATGTCACCGACTACTCCAACGCCTCCCGCACCATGATGTTCAATATCAATACACTGGACTGGGACGAGGACATCCTGAACGAGCTGGATATCCCCCGGTGTATGTTGCCTACGCCCCGGCCCTCCTCGGAGGTGTACGGCGAGACCGACCCCGCCCTGTTCGGCGGTGCGATCAAGCTCAGCGGCGCGGCGGGCGACCAGCAGGCCGCTCTGTTCGGGCAGACCTGTTTCCGCCCCGGCGAAGGGAAAAATACATACGGAACGGGTTGTTTCCTCCTGATGAACACAGGGGAAACTCCCGTTTTTTCCAAAAACGGCCTTGTCACCACCATCGCATGGGGACTGGACGGCAAGGTGACCTACGCCTTGGAAGGTTCGATCTTCGTGGCGGGCGCGGCCATCCAATGGCTGCGGGACGAGCTGAAATTCATTGACAGCGCGCCGGAGTCGGAGGCGCTGGCCGGCCTTGTGCCGGACACCGCCGGGTGCTACGTCGTCCCCGCCTTTACCGGGCTGGGCGCACCTTACTGGGATCAATACGCCCGCGGGGTGATCGTGGGCCTGACCCGCGGGGTAAATAAGTATCACATCATCCGCGCGACGCTGGATTCCGTGGCCTATCAAGTCCACGACGTGCTGGACGCCATGAAGGCGGATTCCGGCATCTCCCTCACCGCCCTGAAGGTGGACGGCGGGGCTTGCGCCAACAACCTTTTGATGCAGACGCAGGCGGACATGATCGGCGCTCCCGTGCTGCGCCCCCGGTGCGCCGAGACCACCGCCATGGGCGCGGCCTATCTGGCGGGGCTGGCGGTGGGGTACTGGAAAAGCAAGGAGGACGTGGTGCAAAACTGGGCCATCGACCGCACCTTCACCCCCGCTCTGGACGAAGCCACCCGCGCCCAGCGCCTCAAGGGCTGGCATAAGGCGGTGAAATATTCTTTTAACTGGGCAAAAGACGACACCTAAGGGACGGTTTCTGACCGTCCCTTTGTGCAAAGGAGAGTGATGTTCCATGTATGACGTTCTCATCATTGGCGCGGGCGTTTCCGGGTGCGCCTGCGCCCGGGAGCTGAGCCGTTACGACGCCCGCATCCTCGTCATCGACAAGGAGGACGACGTGTGCTGCGGCACGTCCAAGGCCAACAGCGCCATTGTCCACGCCGGGTATGACGCCGCCTCCGGCTCGCTCATGGCCAAGCTCAATGTGGAGGGCAACGCCCTCATGGGCCAATTGGCGGAGGATCTGGACATTCCCTTCCGCCGCAACGGTTCGCTGGTGGTGTGCTTTTCCGAGGAGGATCGCCCCGGCCTTACCAAGCTGCTGGAGCAGGGCCGCGCCAACGGCGTGCCCGACCTGCGGATCTTGGAGCGCGGCGAGCTGCACGCCATAGAGCCCAACCTCGCAGACGACATTGTGGCGGCCCTGTACGCCCCCACGGCGGGCATCATCTGTCCCTTTACCCTCACCATTGCTCTGGCGGAAAACGCCGCCGCCAACGGGGTGGAATTCCGCTTCAACACCGCCGCCACGGACATTCGCCGCGTCGGCGGCCATTTTGTGGTGGACACCGACCAAGGGCCTATCGAGACCCGCGCCGTTCTCAACGCCGCCGGGGTGTACGCCGACAGATTCCACAACCTCTTTGGCGAAAAAAAGCTTCACATCACCCCCCGCCGCGGCGATTACTGCCTGTTAGACCGGGTGGTGGGCCTGCCGGTGGAGCGCACCGTCTTCCCCTTGCCCAGCAAATTCGGCAAAGGGATCTTGGTCGCCCCCACTGTCCACGGCAACACCATTCTCGGGCCGACCGCTATCGACCTTGACGACCCGGAGGCCACCGCCACCACCGCCGCCGGGCTGGAAGCCCTCCTCGCCCAAGCCACCCGCTCGGTGAAAAACCTGCCCCTCAAGCAGATCATTACCTCCTTCGCCGGCCTGCGCGCCCATGAGGACGGCCATGAATTTGTCATCGGCGAGTTATCCGAAGCCCCCGGCTTCTTCGACTGCGCGGGCATCGAGTCCCCCGGTCTTACCTCCTCCCCCGCCATCGGGAAAATGGTGGCCGAGGAGATGTCCGCCAAGCTGAACCTCCACAAAAAAGAGCATTTTATCGCCACGCGCAAGGGCGTTCTCGACCCCAAGGTCCTGTCCTACGAGGAATACGCCGCGCTGGTCAAGGAGCAGCCCGCCTACGGCAGCGTGGTCTGCCGCTGCGAGACGGTGACCGAAGGGGAGATCCTCGACGCCATTCGCCGCCCCTTGGGGGCGCGCAGTGTGGACGGGGTAAAGCGGCGCACCCGCTCCACCATGGGCCGCTGTCAGGGCGGCTTCTGCTCCTCCCGGATCATGGCGATCTTGGCCCGGGAGCTGGGCGTGCCCCTCACCGCCGTGACCAAGTGCGGCCCGGGCAGCCAGATGGCCTATGAGGACGACTGGGCACAGAAGGGAGGCGGCCGCGCATGAATCCATACGATCTGGTCATTGTGGGCGGCGGCCCCGCCGGCTTGGCGGCGGCCTCCGCGGCCTACGACGCGGGGTGCAAGCGCACCCTCCTTTTGGAGCGGGACAACGAACTGGGGGGCATTTTGAACCAGTGCTTCCACGACGGCTTCGGGATGCACACCTTCCACGAGGAGCTGTCCGGCCCGGAGTACGCCGAGCGCTATGTCCAGCGGGTGCTTGACCGGGACATTCCCCACCGCCTCGGCACGACGGTGATCGACATCCGCGCCGACAAGACGGTGGTGGCGGTGAACAAGCGGGACGGAGTGTTTGAAATTCCCGCCAAGGCGGTCATTTTGGCCATGGGCTGCCGGGAGCGGCCGCGGGGCGCGCTGAACATTCCCGGCTACCGCCCCGCGGGGGTGTATTCCGCCGGGATGGCCCAACGGCTGGTGAACAAGGAGGGCGTTCTGCCCGGCAAGGACGTGGTCATTCTGGGCAGCGGCGACATTGGTCTCATCACCGCCCGCCGCATGGCCCTTAAAGGGGCAAACGTCCACGCGGTGGTGGAGCTGATGCCCTATTCCGGCGGGCTGAAGCGGAACATTGAGCATTGCCTGACCGCGTTTCACATCCCCCTGAAGCTCTCCCACACGGTGGTGGACATCAAGGGCAAAAAGCGGGTGGAGAGCGTCACCATCGCCCAAGTGGACGAACACAACAAGCCCATCCCCGGCACGGAGATCGAGTACCCCTGCGACACTCTGCTGCTGTCGGTGGGGCTGATCCCGGAAAACGAGCTGAGCCGCCGGGCGGGGGTGGCCCTCTCCCCCGCCACCAACGGTCCTATGGTCAACGAACGGCTGGAGACCTCCGTGCCCGGCGTGTTCGCCTGCGGCAACGTCCTCCACGTCCACGATTTAGTGGATTTCGTCTCTTTGGAGGGAGAGGCCACCGGGCGCGCCGCGGCCAAGTACATCCGGGAGGGGGCTGCCGACCCGGCCGGCCTGCGGGACGTGCCCATCCGCGCGGAAAACGGCGTGCGCTATACCGTCCCCACCCATGTGCGCCCCGACTGTCTGGAGGACGCCCTCACCCTCCGCTTCCGGGTCGCCGCCCGGAGCGAAAACCGCTTCCTCAGCGTCTACGCCGACGGCAAGCGTATCTACCACCAACAGAAGGCCGCCCTTGCGCCGGGCACGATGGAGGAAGTAACCCTCAGCAAGGCCGATCTGACGGGCAGCTTCGCCGTCCTCACCGTCCGGCTGGAGGACGAGTAAGCTGTTTTCCCCACAGTATAAGACCCCCGAAGGAGTGTGTCCTTCGGGGGGTCTTTTTGTCATACTTTGTCGATATATTCCAAATTGGAATCGTCAGATGGCATTTTTCAGCGCTTCCGCCTTGTCGGTGCGCTCCCACGGCAGATCCAGATCGGCGCGGCCGAAGTGGCCGTAGGCGGCGGTCTGGCGGTAGATGGGGCGGCGGAGATCCAGCGTCTCGATGATCTTGGCGGGGCGGAGGTCGAAGTGGGCCTTGACGAGCTGGGCCAGCTTCTCGTCGTCCACCACCCCCGTGCCGTAGCTCTCCACTAAAATGCTCACGGGATTCGCCACTCCAATGGCATAGGCTACCTCGATCTGGCAGCGGCGGCACAGTCCCGCAGCCACCAGATTTTTGGCGATGTAGCGGGTCATATAGGCGGCGGAGCGGTCAACCTTCGTGGGGTCTTTCCCGGAGAAGCAGCCGCCGCCGTGGGACGCCGCGCCGCCGTAAGTGTCCACGATGATCTTGCGGCCCGTCAGCCCCGTGTCCCCCACAGGGCCGCCAACGACAAAGCGTCCGGTGGGGTTGACAAAGAACTTGGCGTCCTTCAGATATTCTGCGGGGATGGTGGGCTTGATGATGGTCTCCACAACCGCCTCCCGCAGGTCGCCGAGGGCGATGTCAGGGTCGTGCTGGGTGGAGACCACGATGGCGGGGGTACGAAGCACCTTGCCGGTCTCGTCATACTCCACGGTGACCTGACTTTTGCCGTCAGGGCGCAGCCAAGGCAACTCCCCGCTTTTGCGGACAGCCGCCAGACGGCGGCAGAGGGCGTGGGACAGGGCCAGCGGCGCGGGCATCAGCTCCGGGGTCTCGTCGCAGGCGTAGCCGAACATCATGCCCTGATCCCCCGCGCCGATGAGGTCGGCGGCGTCCTCCCCGCCGTTTTGATGCTCAAAGGACTGGTTGACCCCCATGGCGATGTCGGGGGACTGCTGGTCGATGGCGGTCATCACCGCGCAGGAGCGGTAATCGAAGCCGTAGGTGGGGTCGTCATAGCCGATCTCCTTGATGGTCTGGCGGGCGATGGCGGCGATGTCGCAGTAATGCTCGGTGGTGATCTCTCCCATCACGGTGACCATGCCCGTGGTGGTAAAGGTCTCGCAGGCCACGTGGGCGGCGGGGTCGTGGGCCAGAATGTCGTCCAAAATGGCGTCGGAGATCTGGTCGCAGACCTTGTCGGGATGCCCCTCGGTGACGGACTCGGAGGTAAAGATACGTTTGCTCATGTTTCATTTCCTTTCTGTTTTGGGGAAACAAAAAACGCTCCATAAGGAGCGTTCGTTTCCTCCTTATCGCTGTTAGCAGAACCACCTTGCGAAGGGCAGGTTGGTGTGGGGTCACGGAGCTAACTCTCTCGCCCACTCTTGATAGGGATATTCAGTTGTCGAAGGGTATTCTATCCTATTGCGGAGCAAATGTCAACCCCAAATTGGCGGGTGCTTGGCGAAAAACAAGGGAGGAGCTGCGCCCCGGGAAAATATCGCAATTTTTTGTGGACTTCCCTTGGGGGTTGGGCTATAATGATTTTGATACCCCACTGAAAGGAGAACTGCTTGTGCGTAAGATCAACGCATGGCTGGACCGTTTCGCGCTCCGCCATCCCAAGTTTGGAATTCCGAACCTGATGCTGTATATCGCCGTGGCCAACGTGGCCATCGGCCTGATCGACAACTTCAGCGCCTTTCCCCTCTCCGCCGCTCTGTTCTTTTTCCGTCCCTCCATCCTTCAAGGAGAGATCTGGCGGCTGCTCACCTTCATTGTTGTCCCCGTCGCAGGGGACTTCGGCATTTTGAACATCACCGTCCCCGGTACGTCCTTCTTTATGACCATCCTGTCGGCATACTTCTACTACTGGATCGGCAGTCTGCTGGAGCGGGAGTGGGGCACAGCCAAATTCAACTGCTTTTTCTTCACCGGCGTGCTGCTCAATATCCTTTACGGAATGATTGTTGGAGTCTCCTCCATCGCCTACGTCAATCTGTCCATGTTCTTCGCCTTTGCCGTCCTCTATCCTAATATGCAAGTCCTCTTTATGTTTTTCATCCCCGTAAAGGTGAAGTGGCTGGCATGGATCGACGCCGCTCTCTTTGTCTGGCAGATCTTAAACAACCTGCGTTTTGGTCTTTGGCAGTTTGCCCTCCTGCCCGTGGTGGCCATTTTCAACTTCTTCCTCTTCTTCTGGAACGACTTTGCCGACGCCGTCGCCCGCCGCAAGCGCCGCGCGAAGCACCAGCACTCCAAGCAGACCATTGACTTCAAGGCGGCCCAGAAAAAGGCGAAGGAGACCAAGGGCTACCTTCACAAGTGCAGCGTGTGCGGCAAGACCGACGCGGACGACCCCAAGATGGAGTTCCGTTACTGCTCCAAATGCGACGGGTACTACTGCTACTGCATGGATCACATCAACGACCACGTCCACGTCCGCAAGGAGGACGATTGAACAAAACCATAAAGAGAGAGCCGTCACGCTGTGACGGCTCTCTCTTTATGGTTTTGAAAGGTGTGCGACGATCCGTTCTACCTGTTCGGCACTCAGCCCCACCTGCTCCAGCAGGTAGGTGCGGGTCGCCTGTGCCAGATCCAGCGCGTCCAGAGAGGCCTCGTCAGCCGCTCCAGTAAAGGTCAGGAGGTTGGATACCGCCTGCCGCTCCGCGGCCTTCCAGCCGTCTGTATCCGGCTCAAAACGGTAATATTCCTCGTAGGAGCGCAGATAATCCTCCAGCAGCTCCTCCTTGGACGCCCCCATCAGTGCTTCCAGCACCATGCACACATAGCCTGTGCGCTCTACGCCCTGAGTCCCGTGGATCAGGTACGGGCCGGGGCGTTCGGAGAGGAAGTCCAGACCGTTATACATATCCTCCAAAAAGGCGTCGGAGGGATAGTCATGGCCCATGTTCAGCGCCACTTGATTCCTCTCCCCCAAGGCGGCGTAGTGGGTGTCGCGGTAGCCCTTGAAGTTCCGAAAGCGAAGGCGGCAGTCCGAGGTGTTCACCGCCGTCACCACTCCGGCCTCCCAGAGCAGGTCGTCCGCCGCAAAGCGGCGTTCCCCCTGACTGGGGTCGATGGGGCTGGAGGAACGGTAGAGCACCCCGGGGGCAATGCCCCCGGCGGTGACCTCCCGAAAGTTGGCGTAGGCTGCGTCAGAGGGGTAGTTGGCCCGCTCCGGATCGCTTACTGGGCGGCGGGGGCGAAAAAATCGGTGTAGTTGGTGAGGATCTGGGCCAGCTCGGCGCGGGTCGCGGTCTCACCGGGGGCAAGGAGGTTGCCCGCCTTGCCGGTGATGATCTTGGCGCCCACAGCCCACTCAAAGGCGGGGATGACCCACTCGGTGAGGTTCTCGCCGTCCGCGTAATCCAGAACGTTGACCTCCGCAGTGACGGTGTTGCCCTTCGCCTCGGCGTAGCGGTTCAGGAATACCACCAGCTCGGCGCGGGTGACAACGGCCTCGCCGTTGAACGCGCCTGTGCCGTTGCCCTGCGTAATGCCCATCTGCTCGGCCCAGCGGACAGCGTTCTCATACCACTTGCCCTGCGCGTCGGGGAAGGTGGCCATCTTATTGTTGACCTCGGGCGTGCCCTCCATGTTGTAGAGGACCTGAACAATGGTGCCGCGGGTCACGGTGGCGTCGGCGTCAAAGCCGTTGCCCGTGGAGCTCATCAGACCCTTGTCGATCACATTCTTGGCGGCGGCAGTGTACCACTTGCCGGCGTCCAGACCCACATACTTGGTGGTGATGCGGCCCTGAGGTGCGGCATAGGTCTCGCCCACGACGCCGTCCAGCTTCTCGGTGATGAAGGCCATCAGGGCCTCGTCCAGCGGCACGCCGGTGTCCACGATGTTCTTGTTCTTAAAGACGTAGTAAGTATCGCCGCCGGCGGCCACGAAGTCGTTGGTGATGACGGCGTATTTGGCGTTGGCGTCAAAGTCCTTGCCGTTCACGCTGTCGATGGTGACGCGGGCAATGGACTTGGGCTGGGCATAGGTCGTGCCCTCATAGTTCTCGCCGGCGTCAAAGGTCGCGGCGGTGTCGATGGTGAAGTTGATGCCGGAAACCTGCGGGAAGCCGCCCACAGCGGAGGGGGTGCAGAAGGTGGACGCCTCCAGAGCCTCCAGCAGGTCGGTGCCGGTGACGTAGATGGTGGCAACGGTGTTGCCGAAGGGCAAAACCTTGTTCACGTCCTGACGGGTGATGTCCCCCGCGGCGATGGCGGCGCGGATGCCGCCGCCGTTGGTGATGGCGACGACGTGGTCATCGTCCACGTCCAGACCGCCGTCCTTGGTGACCTGCCAGACCATAGCGTCGGTGATCAGGTCTCCCAGATTGGTCTCCTCGGTGCGGTTGCCGGGGGCCTTGTCGCCATTGAGGGCGACCTCGCTCTTGGCGAACACCTGACCATACAGCTCGTTCACCGCGTCCACCACGGCCTTGGCGGACTCAGCGACGGTCTCGTCGGTGTCGGTAATGGCTTCCACGGGGACGTTCTCGGTGGTGATGTTCTTGTCGGCGTCAATGATGACCACGCCCACGTTGGCGATCTTGGTGCCGGTGGAGGTGACCACGGTGTCCCCCACCTTGCCGGTGCCGTCGGTGACTTCCTTCATCTTCTCCAGCGTGGAGTGGGAGTGGCCGTCGATGAGGAGGTCGATGCCCTCCACCTTGGCCAGCATATCAATGGAGCGGTTGCCGTTGGCGGCGGACTCGTCGTCGATGCCCAAATGGGACAGGCAGACGATGAACTCTGCGCCGTCGTCCTTCAAGTTCTTGATGTTGAGCTGGGCGCACTCATAAAGCTCCTCGCCGCCCAAGAAGGTCAGCCCCTTGATCTTGGCGGGGTGGGCCTTGGTGGCAGTCTCAGGGGTGTCCAGACCGAAGATGCCGATCTTGCCGATCTTGGTGTCGGTGACAAGGCTGGTCTGGAAGAGGGGCTCGCCCTTTTCGTCCACGATGTTGGCGCACAGAATGGGGAACTCGGCCAGCTTGACCAGCTCCTTGAGGTTCTCGTAGCCATAATCGAACTCATGGTTGCCGGGGGCGGCCATGTCGTAGCCCGCCACGTTCATCAGCTCAATGGCGGACGCGCCTTGGCTGGTGCTGACATAGGTCTCGCCCTGAGAGAAGTCGCCCGCATCCACCAGCAGCACCTCCGCGCCGGCGTCGGAAAACATCTTCTTCAGGGTGGCGACCTTGGCGTAGTTCTCCACCGCGCCATGGACGTCGTTGGTGTGCAGGATCACGATCTTCCCCTCCACGTCGGCAGGGACAGTGTAGGGGGTGACGGGGGTCTCCTCCTCGGCTTCCTCCGCAAGGGCGGGGATGGCCAGAGAGAAGAGCATCGCCACAGCCAGCAGCAGGGACAGGATCTTTTTCATGCTCGTTCACCTTTCCGTTTCACAAAAATTAGCCCATTTGAGCTTATTTTACATTGTAACATTTCTGTAATATTTCCGCAAGGCTTTTCGACCAATTTCCCGAATTTTCTTATCAAAGCGCCGGGAGCACGATATGAAACACCGTGTCCGCCCCGTTGCTTTCCGCGGCGATGGAGCCGCCGTGGTCGTCCACGATCTCCTTGGCAATGGCCAGACCCAGCCCCGCGCCGCCGGTGCGGGTGGAGCGGGCGGCATCCAGACGGTAAAAGCGGTCGAAAATGTTGGAAAGCTCCTTTTCCGGAATCCCCAGTCCCCGGTTGGCAATGCGGATATGCACGCTCCCCTCCTCCAAATCAGCGGACAGGCGGATCGCGCCGTCCTCATGGGAGTAGCTCACGGCGTTTCGCAGCACGTTGTCAAACACCCGGGCCAGCTTGTCCGCGTCCCCCACGGTGACAAGACCGGGGGCAATGTCCGCCTCTAACTTCAGGCCCTTATCGCCCAAAAGGGGGTAGAATTCATCGGTGATCTGCTCCAGCAGGAGGGTGAGCTGGACGGTGTCCCGCCGCCCTTCGTCCTGATGCAGCTCCATGCGGGAGATGTCGAAAAATTCCCCCAAAAGCTCCTCCAGCCGCTGGGCTTTTTCCAGCGCCACCGCGGTGTAGCGTTCCCGTTCGGCGGGATAGAGGCTGGGCTTGTCCCGCAGAAGGGTCAGATAGCCCACCACAGAGGTCAGGGGTGTTTTCAGGTCGTGGGCCAGAAAGGCCACCAGATCTTTTTTCCGTTTCTGCTCTTGCTCGGCGGCTCTGCGCTGAACGTCCAGCTCCTCCGCGACGGTTTTCAGCTCCCGATCCGCCCGACGCCAGCGGCGGTAATAACGCAGCAGGAACGCCAGCGCCGCCGCCAGCAGCAGCGCCAGAAAGCCCACCCAAAATTTCATGCCATCCCCTCCTGTAACACCGTTCTCATAAGCCAAGGCCACCGGCGTTTGCCGGTGGCCTTGAGATTTTCCTTCTCAGGGGTTCGTTTCCCCGTCCTGAACGACTGCGTCGGTGCCCGCCAGCGGGCCGCCGTCGTTGATGTCGTCGTGGTAGCGCCAGCGTTCGTCGATCCAGCACTGGCTCCAGTGCTCCGGCAGGGTCTGCTTGTGCTCGCCGGTGTAGGAGTGGGCGTGATCGTTGGCGGCCTCGATGACCTCATAGTAGGCCCAGTGGTTCGACGGGACGTCGGGCCATGTCATGTACTCGTCGGTGCCATCCTCGGTGTTGTTGCTGGCCACGCCGGAGTGGACGTACTCATGGAGGTCGGCCAGTCCGTCGGCGTCCACCCCGCGGTAGAGGTAGGCGTTGAACACCTTCACCGCCTCGTCGCGGCGAATGTTGTTCTGGGGCTTGAACGTACCGTCGGTGTAGCCGTCGATCCAGCCCGCGCCGGTACTCAGCCGCAGGCCCTCCAAGGCCCAGTCGCCCACGTCGTCCATATCCTCGAAATCGTTCTTCTCCGTCAAGGTGGCGGGGACGCGGTTCATCTTCTGGGCCAGCCGGGCCACCGCGGTGACGTATTCCTGACGGGTGATGGGGGCGTCAGGCAGGAACGTGCCGTCCGGCATCCCGTTGAACACCCCGAACTTGGAGCAGTAGGCAATGGCGGACTCGGCCCAGTGGCCGGACACGTCGCTGTAGTTGCCGGGGTTGCCGTAATCCGCCCCCTCCTCAAAGCCCTCTAAGCCCGCGCGGGCGATAATGGTCGCCACCGAGCCGCGGGTAATGAAGTCGCCCGGGCCAAACTGGCCGTTGGGGTAGCCGATCACGTAGTGCTGATGGTAGGGGGCATAGACGGCATAGAAGGTCGTGTCCTTGGTGACCCGCTCGGCAGTGGGATCTACCAGCGGGGCGACCTCCCCCACCTTGAGGGTGGAGGGGTCGGTCAGCGACCAGCCCAAAAACGTGCGGCGATCCAGCGCGGTGACCTTAGGCACATGGGCGGGCTTGGTGTCCTGCGGAACAGCCTCGGAGGTGAGGTCGTTGGAAACGCCGCCAGTGCCCAGATTGTAGTCTACCGAAACGGGACACCCCGCCGCGGCGGCGCTGAGCGCCGCCGCGGTGAGGATGGCCGCGGTGAGAAGCAGGGCAAGAAACCGTTTGGTGTTCTTCATGTTACGCACCTCCTACTTAATGAAGCCAGACTTGGAAGCCGGCGGACACCATGGCGGCGCTGTCGCCGCCGCTGGGGCCGTCCCCGTAACGCCAACGCTCATCAATCCAACACTTCTCCCAGTGCTCGGGCAGGGTGTAGCCCAGCTCGGTGTCGAAGTCGGGGGTAAACTCGTGGTCGTTGGCGGCTTCCACAATCTCGTAGTAAGCCCAGTGGCCCTTGGGCACGTCGGGCCAAGTCATGTACTCGTCAACGCCGTTCTCGGTGTTGTTGCTGGCCGCGCCGGTGTGGACGTACTCGCGGAGGTCAGCCAACCCGTCGGCGTCCACGCCGCGGTTCAGATAGGCGTTGAAGACCTTCACGGCCTCGTCGCGGCGGATGTTGTTCAGCGGCTTGAACGTGCCGTCGGTGTAGCCGTTGACCCAGCCCTTTTCATAGGAGGTGTAGATGCCGTTCAGCGCCCAATCGCCGGCCTCGTCAATGTCGTTGAAGGGGATGTCCTTGGCGGTCAGCTCGCCGTCCAGACGGGCAATGACGGTGGCGAACTCCTGACGGGTGATGGGCTGGTCGGGACGGAACGTGCCGTCGGTGTAGCCCTTAAACACGTCGAACTTGGAGCAGTAGGCGATGGCGCTCTCGGCCCAGTGGCCGGACACGTCGCTGTAGCCGCCGGGGTTGCCGTAGTTCGCGCCTTCCACGAAGTCGGGCAGGATAGCGCGGGCGATGATGGTGGCGACAGAGGCGCGGTTGATGTTATCCGCCGGGCCGAAGTTGCCGTTGGGATAGCCGATGACGTAGTGCTCATGGAAGGGACGCTCCACGATGACCGCGTAGAAGGTCATGGACTCGCCCTTGGCCGTTACGGTCTTGGGATCGACCAGCGTGATCTTCTCACCCTTCTTCAGGGTAGCAGGGTTGGTCAGCGACCAGCCGCGGAAGGCGTAGCCGTCCAGCGCAGTCACGGTGGGCACCTTGCTGGGCCGGTTGCCCTCGCTCACGTCCTCCACGGTGGCGTCCGTCGTCGTGCCGTGGAGACCCACATGGTAGAAGACCTTGCACGGGCAGGTCTCCACCACACCGCCGCCACCGCCGGGAGAGTTAATGATAAGCCGGAACACATAGGTGGACTGGATCGTTCTTGCATCGTCCGGATCGTCTGCATTGGCCTTGCCCAGCGCCAAGAGGGTCAGGGTATAGGTTCCTGTCTTCGAGGTATCCACCGCGCTCAGGTCAAGGACAACGCTCTGCTTGGCGCCGTCAACGTCAAGGGCAAAGTCCGTGGGCAGCGTACCCAGAACCGCCCCGATGCCGTTTTCCGCGTTGGCTGTGATCGTATCCTGCTCAACCGTCCACTTCACGTCGTAAACATTCGCACCGTATGCGCCCAAGTTGATGGTGTAGCTGCCCAGACCGGAAGCGCCCTGCATAACGGAGACGGTGCGGCGGTCATCCACCTTCGGGCCGGTGGTATCTGCCGGGGCGCTGCCGTCCTTCACATCGTCGTGCATCAGATAGGGGATCTTCTGGGTGATGTGGATGACGTGGTCACCGTCATCCGGGTCACGGTTGACCTCCGGGTCGGGCGTGAGATGGTCGGTGACGGTCAGCTCGGTCTTGTTGGTAATGTCCTCGTTATTGTCGGCGGTCGCAGGATCGTCCTCGGCGTAGACGTAGTTCGGGTCGATCTCTACCTTGACCTCCGCCTCGGTGTGCTTTCCGTCCGGCGTGCCGGGCTCGGGCTTCCATGTGACGTCCACGTCCTTAATGGGCACGTTGCCCTTGCTGTCGGGCGTCTTGTTATCCACCGGGTCGCCGTCCTCCGTAGTGCCCTTCGCCTCGGTGGGCTCGGTCTCCGGGTCGGTGACCTTCACATCCACGGTGGCGATGACCTTGGGATCAACGATGACGCTCAGCTCGTAAGTGGCCTCAATGTACTTCTCCGCGCCGGTGGCGTCGTCGTAGTATCCCTTGGCCGAGATTTTGATGGTGTGCGTGCCCACCCACAGCTTGGGATTGCTCTTCAAGGCGGCCAGCTTCACGTCGAAGGACGCCGTCTGGGTGGTCTCGTTGGGATCAATGGTGAAGGTGGGCAGATCAGTCTTGAAGCCGTCCACATCCGCCGCGCTCAGCTCCACCCGCTTCAGGTTGCCGATCTTCTGGAGGGTGACGTGGAAGACGGGCTCTTCGTCCAGATAGGTCAGATGCTCGTCCGTACGGTTGGCCGCGTTGGCGTAGGCCAGAGAGATGGGCGCGTAGTTGACCGCATCGTTCTTCACGTAGCCGTCTGCCGCCACTTCCCCGCTGTGCGTGCCCTTGGTCAGGGTGAGCAGCGTCTTGGGATCGCCGTCCTTGGTGGTGGTATGGAGGGTATCGGCGAACTTCAAGCTCATCTCCGGCACAAGGGCGGGGATGGTCAGAGTGATGCTTGCGTTCTCGTAGTTGTAGTCGTCCTCGGCCGTCTCCGCACCGGTGTAGTGGAAGGTAAAGACGTAGTCATGGGCGTTGGTCTTTTCCTCGCCCGCCACGTAGCCGTTCGGGCCTGTGCCGTCAAAGGCAGCGGGAGCCACCGTCCAGTAGCCATCGGTCACCTTGCCGTAGTCCGTGTTCGCCGCGCCGTCGGTCTTGTCCCAGCGGTTCTTACCGGCGGCGTTGGCGGCGTGATCGCCGGTCTGGTTATTGGCGTCCACGATGTTGCCGGTGGGGTTATTCTCGTTGTAGACGTTGGTGTAGGCGAAGTAGTCGTAGTAGACCTTCTCCTCGTGGTCGGGCTTGCGGCCCTCGCCGGGGTAGGCGGCGTCGATGGCGGCCTCAAACAACGCCAGATAGGCGTCGCCGTCAAATACCTGCTGGGTCTTGCCGTCCAGAGTGGTATCGTCAGCCGCTGTGCCTGCCGTGGCGATCTTCAACTGCGAGGTCACCACGTCGATGGCGACGGGGACGATCTTGCTCTCGTTGGTGTTGGTCTCGGTGACCTTCAGGTAGACCACCAGCTCGTCCTCCACGTCCTTGAGCTCGCCGTCCACGGTCTTCTTCTGGACGTTGACGCCGGTGGCGGGGGTGTTGGCCTTCACGGTGAAGTTGACCTTGGTGTTGTCGGTGGCATCCGCCTCATAGTGCAGCCATGCGGGCACGACGTTGGTGTTGTTCGTACCGTCGCCCACGCCGTCCTTGGTGTAGGCGTTGGCGGGACGGGTTGCGCCGTTCAGATAGTCGGTCAGCTCCGCCTCGGTGGCCAGATCATAGGCAAAGTTCTGCACAGCGTCCTTGTCCTTGGTGACGGAGACCACCAACTTGCCGTCCGTCTCCTGAAGCTCATCGTCGCCGTAGTAGACGGAGGTCTTCACGTCCGCTTGGGGAGTGAAGGGCACTTTTTCAAAGGATGCCTCAAGGATTGCGCCCTCACCGTCGGGGGAGAAGCTCACCACAAGAGACTTGCCGTTCGCCGGCGTCATTGTGCCGCCGTTGCCCACAGCGTCATCGTCATCATGGGTAAGGACTTTCCACTCCACGAAACGGTAACCGGGCTCCGCCTTGGCCTCCGCCTGAATGAAGCCGCCGCTGGTCGTTTTCTTGTCTTCCTTCACGAACCCGCTGTCATCAGCGGGCTTTGTCGTGTAAAGCCGTACGACACCGCCCTGATTGCCGTCTATCGTTTCATTTGCGTCCTTGGCGCGGGCGGTCACGTCAAAGTTGCCTGCTGTGATGGTCAGGGTCACGGAACGGTCATAGCCCTCGTAGCCGTTTTCAGCCTTCGCACCCTTCTCCATGTCATAGAAGGTGATCACATAGGTGCTGCCAGACTTCAAATACGGCTTGATCAGCTGTTCTCTGGAGAGGACATAGTCACCGTCCACACCCAACTCGGTAGAACTGCCTGTAGCCGCGCCGGCCACCTTGTCGAAGTAACCGAAAGTAAGCTCCTGCGAAGTCTTGCTCGCCCACGTGCCGCCAAAGACGGACTTGCCGTCATTTGCCGGGGCGATAAAGACTCTGACCTTTCTGCTGCCGCTGCCGTCATTGTGGGTGTAGGTCAAGGTGCGGTCATTTTCCACCTCGTCGGCGTCGTTTCCAATCACGTAGCCGCCTGCCAGCGCGCCATTCTTATAGCTCAACTCCGGCAGCTTGTCGAAGTAGCCGATGACGGTGGCCTTGCCGGTGGCGGTGTAGTTCATGGTCAGGCGCTCGCCAGCCACGGGGGTCTCAATGCCGGTGTCCGTCGCGCCCAGCTCATCGCCGGTCAGCGGCTGAACCGCCCAGCTCTTAAAGTACCACTTGGCCGCGGCGGGATCGTCCGCCTTATCCTGCGCGGTGACGTCGGTCTTGGTGGCGTTGAAGGTGAGGACGTTGGCGTTATCTGCCACGCCGGTCACGGTCACGGTGTCATCGTTGGAGGTCTTCTTGTCCTCGCCCACCATGGTGGAAATATTCACGTCAGTCAGCAGGCCCGGAGCTGCCTTATCGGTGCGGTACGCCTTCATGGCGATGGTCACCTGAGCGTACACCCCGTCGGAGACGGCGAACTCGCTGGCGTTCTTGTCCGCGTCGGTGCGGTAGGCCACCAGATAGAAGTTCAGGCCCTGCTCCGCGTCGGAGGGCTTGTAGGTCTTGCCGTTGTTGGCGTTCTCGCCCTGCTTCAGACCCTTGGCCGTGCCTTGGGCGGTGAGCTTCATACCGGTGGTGTCGAAGTCGAAGTCACCGGCGACCACCGTCGCGCTGGTGGGCGCGGAGTACCAGACGTAGCTGATATCGCCCTCGGCCAGACCGGCGGCCTTTGCGCCGATGGGATCGGTGGCATCACTCAGGTCGTGATCCACCAAGACGCTGTCCAGATCGTTGTCCTTCAGCCGCAGCGTGCCGTCGGTCTTGGTGGGATCAGTCTCGGCGGTCACCTTCTTGATGGGCAGCGGCTCGACCTTCAGATCCAGCACATAGTAGACCGTCGGGCCGGTCACAGCGGGCGCGCCGTCGGTGGTGAGGTACTCGGAAGCGAACTTCACCACATAGATGGCGTCGTCCTTGTTGTAGACGTCCTTGCTCACGGTGATCGTGCCCGCGTTGGTCAAAGTGTTGCCGTCGTGGCTCACACGCTCGCCCACCAGCACATCATCGTTGGCGGCGGGCAGGCCCGCGAAGGTCAGGATCGTCCGCGTGCCGTCCTTTACGGTGAGGTTGGTCAGCGCGGTCTTGCCGCTCAGCGCCGTCTGCATATTGCTGTAATCCGTGCCGGTGTCCAGCTTGTAGACCTCCGGGGCTTTCAGCTTCAGATCCACGTTGCCGGGGTTGGAAAGCTCCAGCGTAAACACGTCGTCGGCGGTCAGCTGCTTGTAGTAATAGTGCGCGCCGTCGTCATTGTCGGCGAACTTGTGGTCGTCGGTTGGGGTAGACGCGGCCTCGTTGGCCGGGTTCTCCGTGTCGTTGACCATCAGCTTCGGCCCAGTGGCCTCAAGGTAGATGTCGAAGATACGCTTTGCCTCGGTCAGCTTCTCCACGCTCTGGGTGAAGGTCTTTTCGTTGCGCGGCGTGCTGGCTGCGTCCGTGCCCTCCACGGTCACCTTGCGGATGGTGAAGTTCGTATCCTCATAGCCGGTGACGGTGTACGTGCCCTTGACCACGGTGAAGGTGACCTCGTCGCCGTTGTTGTGCTTGCCGTCGTTGTTGCTGTCTTTCCACTTGCCGCTCTTGATGCCGGTATCCGTCGCGTCTTCGTTCCAGTAGGTGACGTTGCTGGTGGTCTCCTTGAGAGACACCTTCTTCACCTGCTGGGCGTTGCCAGTCGGGCCGTGGATCGTACCCACGATGGTGTAGGTGGTCTGATCCAGACGGCCGCCGATGAAGGTCTTGGCGCTCACCGCACCGTAGGCGTAAGCCCCGTCGGCAATGGCGGCGGTGGCGGACTGGCCCTTGTAGGCATTGTTGGTCTCGTCAGTCAGGTTCGTCTTGTCGTCCACGGTGATGTTCTTGTCGTTTCCGGTGGTGTTACGCCAAGTCAGGGTGTAATCCTGCTCCCAAGCCTTGTCGCCGTTGGGATCGGCCATAGCCGGAGCTTTGGCCGCCACGCTCTGGCCGGAGAGGACGGGGGTGTGGTTGGCCAGCTCCGCATGATCCGCACCGATGGTGATGATCGGGGTGATGGTAGCGGTAAAGGTTTCACCCGTGCCGGTCTTGTACTCCTCGTTGATGAAGTTCACCGCGTTGACGGTGAAGAAGGGCGCTTCCACCACGTTGCTGCCGGTGGTGTCAATGGTGGTCTTCACGTTCGCGCCGGTGATGAGCGCGTCGGGCAGGGCCACCTTCTTGTCGCTGTCCTTGGCGCGGCTGATCTCCACAGAGTAGCCATTTTCGTTGGGGATCAGGTCAGCCACATAGGCGTATTCCGTGCCCACCTTCGTCCAAGTGGCCTGCTTCTTGACCATGGCGTTGTCCTTGCTGATGAACCACACCTCATAACCGTCGCCATCATTGGGCTTGTTCACCACGTCGGCGCTGTCCGCGTCATCCTTGCCGCGCTTCTCGGCATCGTCCACCTTGAGGGCCACCATGCCCTTATAGGTGTTCACCTGCGCGGGCGAGATGGCAAAGCTGGTGGCGTTGCGGCGCGTGCCGTTAGCGTTGTCCTTGCCGTAGATGACCAAGAACAGGCTGCGGCCGGAATCGGCATCCTTGGGCGTGTAAACCTTCTGGGTCGCGTCAGCGCCGCTGCCCTTCTTCACGCCGTTGGCCGCTTCCGTGACGGTCAACACGCCGTCGCTCCAAGAGACCGCGGCCTTCACGTCGTCGTAGCTCATGCTGACGGGCGCGCTGATCCACTGATAGCCGTAGTCGGTGTCCTGAATCAGCTTGCCGTTCGTGTCGGGGTCGGTCGTGGTGGTATTGGGCAGGTCTCTGTAGATCAGGTTCGGGGTCTCGCCGTCCTCGGCGGTGACCTTGCGGGTCACCGTGTACTGCTTGTCTGCAGCCGGGTCGATGATCAGCGTACCGTCCGTGTCCTTCTTCACGTCCACGCTGTTGAAGGTGAGGGGTTCGACCTCCACGACCAGCTTATAGGTCGCGCTTGCACCGTCTGCGCCGCCATCCGTGGTCTTAAAGTCGAATTTCGCCGTATACTCGTACTTTCCAACGTCCAAGCCGCTGGGAATCTTCAAGGTCACAGTCGCGCTGCCCTTGTCATCCAGAGAATCCACCATTGCTCCGCCGGCAAAGCTGTTGGTGTCGCCTGTGTCGGTGCTGAGAATAATGGGATTGCCTGCCGTTGCATCCGCAGTAAAGGTGATGTCGTAGAGAATGACGCGATCCGCCGTCTCATCCTTAGGCTGCTGAGAGGCGTTGGTCACCGTGAGCTTGACCTTCTGATCCTCGTTGTAGTTATAGTTGAGCTTGATGGTCTGGGTTTGGCTGCCGTCCTGCCGCTTGGGGTCTGCACTGTCGCTCCAAACGCCGCTTACGGTCACACCCGTCGCGCTGTTGGTGTTCTTCTGGGTCTGAACGTCCACGTCGTCGGCCACCTGCATGGAGAAGCCTTCGCCTTGGAGTACCACGTCATAGCTGGTGTTCGCCGTAACGGGCACGACAAAGTTCTCCTTGCCCTTGTCCGCGCCGTTGTGCGGGTACTTGTAGCACTGGAGGGTATAAACACTGTCGTCATAGGTGGCAACCGTATTGTAGTTTGCCTTGGGCAGACGGAAGGTCTTGTTCTGGTCGGTGGTGCTGATGGAGGGCACGGTCTCGCCGTCCTTGAGGCCCGCGATCTCACCATTGTCCACATCGCCGGTGGTGGTAAACACTCGATCCACCACACCGTCATTCATGGTCATGGCGATTTTGTCAACGCTGCCCAAGCTGCCCGTGACCCACGCCACAACGTCATAGACCTTCAATTTTAGCTCGGTCTTGATCTGCGCCGTCGCCGCGCTGTAGTTCACCACATGGGTAACAGCAGCGCCGGGGGCATCGGGATTGCCTCCGTTGGTATAGCCGCCTGTCCAGTTGAGGTCATAGTCCAGCGTGCGCGCCGGATAGCCAAGGGTCACGTCCGTATTCTTCAGAACGTAATTGTTGACCACGTCCAGCGTTGCGGTGGTCTCACCCTTGGCCGGCATCTTGGCGCTGGGCTTTTCTAAATCGCCAGTCAGGTCGTTGGCATTATAGAAGATCGTGCTGTTGTCCGCGATCGTGCCCAGCTTGCCCTCGTAGTCGTTCTGGCTCAGGGTGGTGTTGGCCACGTCCACCAGATAGTAGTCCACGTCCTTGTCCTTGTGGTCTACGCTGTCGATGGTGATGCCCGTGTTCCGCAGGTAGAAGGCCGCGCCGTCTGCCTTCTTTGCCGCGCTTGTCCACACCTGATAGGTGTGGTCGGGGTAGAGAACCACGTCGGTCTTGTACGTGCATTTGCCGTCCGCCACGACAGGTGTTGCCGGAATGACCTTGCTGCCCTCCGCCGTGGGATCATCGACAGGGAAGTCGCCGTTGGCGGTATCCCACACATAGACGGTGTACTTATCCTTGTCGGCTTCCTTCACCTGTTCACGTTCCTCGCCGGAACCGCCCATCTTATTCTCCCAGAGAGTGATGGTGGCGGGGTACGGGATGGGCACGGGGGTCTCCGCAAAGCGGGTTTCGTCAGGGGTCATGACCGCGTTGGTGGCGTTGCGCTGGCCCACGGCCACCAGATAGAGCATCTTGCCGTGGTCAGCCTCGGTGGGCGTATAGGCCGTGCCGTTAGAACCAACATCGGCAGTGACCTCATGTCCCTTGTTGCCGGGGAAGGTCAGTGCGCCGGTGGTCGTGTTGATCGTAGGCTTCTCTGCGTCCGCGTCCGCCACGTACCAGCGGTACTTAATGTCGGACTTTGTCGGGTCGTTTGTCGCCACGCTGCCATCGTCAAGGGTATCGCCTTGCTTGACCAGATCGTCCATGATGGTATGGCCAGTTCCAAGAGTTTCGGCAGCATAGGTATGCGCCTCGCCGCCGGCGTTATAGGTGGCGTCGGTGTCCGGCTGGCCCAGATTCACCGCGTCCTCCTTCAACCAGTGGTGCTGAACCTTGAAAGTGCCGTCGTTATTCCACGTGGTCACGCGCCGGATGGTCACGGGCTCAATGGTAAGGTCAAGGTTGAAGTACATCTTCGGGCCGTTGACAGGATCCGCGCCACCGCGGCCGTCCTTGGTCACGAAGTCAAAGCGGTACTTCACGTCGTCTTTGTTCTCCAGAGTTTCGGGGACTTTCACCTTAAAGCTCTTGCTCTTGTTGTCGTCGGCAAGGCCCAGATTAAACGTATCCTCCAAGCCAACAAACTGCACGCCGTTGGTGTCGGTGTCCTTGCCGGTCCCGCCAAGTTCTGTGCCGGTCTTGTAGATGTCCGTCCAGTTTGTGCCGCCGTCGGTGGACTTCTGCAGCACAAGGGTCACCGCCAATTCGGTGTTACCCGTGTTGGTGACGGTGATGGTCTTTTCCCAAGCGGTGTAGTTGGCATAGACCCAAGTTTCCGCGTGTCCGGCGGAGACATAATCGTCGCGGTTCGAGGATTCATTGTGATGCCCCTCCGTATTGTCGCCGTCCTCTACCTTCATCTTCAACTCCGTAGCAGCCACAAAGATGGTGAAGCGGTTTTTCAGAGCATTTCCCGTCGTCCCGGCGGCCACCTCGTCCAGCTTAACGGGATTTTCCGTTGTCGCAGCCGTGGCGCTGGGAACGCTATAGCCCTTCATAGTGGTCTCAGGCGTGCCGCTCGTGCCGTCCGTCGGCGTGGCCGTCAGGGTATAGGCTTCCGCCGCTGCGCGGGGCACGGTGAAAGCAACCTTTGCGCCGTGTCCGCCCGCAGTGGGAGTCAACGTACCATTGTAAGTTGCGGCTGCGGCTGTCAGGGTGGCGGTAGCGATCGCGCCGCCGCCGGTGGTAATTTTCCCGGCCTGCCGGTCAACGTCCTTCACGTCGCCTTCGATGGTGTAGGTATTCTGCGTCAGGCGGCCGGTGAAGTCCACCTTGTTGGCCAGACTGTTGGTATAGGGATAGCCGGTGGACACAGCAGTGGTACTGCTCTGGGTCAGCTTGCTGACGGCGTCGGTGAAGTCGGTCTCCGCGCCCTCCTTATCCTGCCAAGCCAAGGTGTAGTCCTGCGTCCAGCCCACCGTGTTGTTGGGCGCAGCCAGCGCGTTGGCCTTCACGCCGACCTTCGTGCCCTTCAACACGCCCTTGGCGTTGTTGGCATTGTTGATGGTCGCGCCCTTCGGAGTGGTGACGATGAAGGTGGGATAGCTGGTAAAGGTCTCCGCCGCAGCGGGGTCGTTCGCCTGCTTGGCCGTGGTGGCATGGGTAAAGGTCGAGCCGGCGGTCATATCCGTCACGCTCACCGTGTAGTAGTCCACATAGGTGGGCGGCGTCGTGGTGCGGGAAATGACGACAGGAGTACTGCCGTTCTTCCACTGAATATAGTTTGCGGTGACGTTCTGGGTCATGCCCTCGGTCTCCAGAACGTAGATGTGGTAGTCCGTGTTGGCGTTGAGCTTCGAGCCCTTGGTGCTGTAAATGCCGCTGTCCACGCCGTCATTGGCCGCGCCGGTCACGTGGGTGGCCTGAACGGCCTTGTTGCTGGTCACGTCGAACGCCCCGCCGGTCGTGGGCCACAGATAGACGGCGTAACCGCCCGCCTTGGCGTCGGTGACGGCAGTCCCATCCTGACGCAGGGTAATCTTCGCGTCATAGTCCACCGAGATGGCGTTGGTGATGACCGTACCCTCGCCGCTGACGGTCGCCGTGACCACCGCAAAGACATAGTTGCCCTTCAAATCGGTGTAATCCGTTCCGTTGGAGGTAAAGGTCGGCACAGCGTTGTAGTGCCCATCGGCATCCTTCCCGAATCCCGTCGTAAAATCGTTGGTATCCGTGATCTTGTTCCAGCCGGCGGGGTATATGCCGTTATTATAATTTGTCAGCGTCGTTCCGGTCATCGCGCCCTGCGTCGGCGCTTTAGCGGCCCAGAACCATGTGAAGGTCAGGTCGTCCTTGCTGATGTTCTTGTGCAAATGGGAATCATCCGACTCCAGATAGGCCGCCTGCGCGGTCTTGCTGTCGGTGGCGTCAATGTTCATGGTCAGGGTCTTGTCCGGCTGGCGGGTGTAATCCTCTGCGGCCGTCTTGGTGGGCACGCCAATATCCACCCGGGTCAACGTGTAGGGCGTTTGCTTAATGTAGAAGTTCGTCTCCTTGGTCAGTCCCTCGACCTCATTGTACGTTGTGCCCAGCGTATAGGTCACCGTAATGGTATAGTCGCCCTGTACCAAATTAGGATCGTCGATATAGCCGTCTAAGAGAACGATCTTGCCGTCCACCAGATTATAATCCGTCCCCTTCGTCAGCTCCGTTTCGGCGTAAGAGGTCGTGTTGATTCCCTTGACGGTGACCTTAGTGATTTCCTTGGCATCGTTGACCGTCCAAGTGAATTTCTTCACCCCGGCCGGGTTGTCTTCCTTGCCGACGCCACGCTCGTACGTCCAAAGGCCATCCGTCAGAGTAGGCTCTTTCCAGAGGTTCAAGTCGATGACCGTATCATCCTCCGGCTTGAAGCCGTTCAGGTTGTTGGGGTTGGTGACGTTGTCCGCGCTGGCTTTCTTGGTGCCGCGCTCCGCCTCATACTTGGCCGGATTATCCTCATTCTGGAACTTGCCCTTGCCGTCATCCTCCGTCTCGTTGGGCGCAGCCTTCTTGGCAATCGTCCAGCTCTGGAAGTGGAGACCGGAAATCGAACCGCTCGTTTGGAGGTCAACGGTACCGCCCACGTCCACATAGACCGTGGTCTTCCACCGGTTCGCAGCTGTATCGCCGGTGACCATCACCTGCGGGGTGATGGAATCGCTTGGGTTGTACCCACGCTTCACCGTCACCTTATACTGCTCCTTGAAGTTAGCAGTGAGGGTGAGCTGCTTGCCTTCCTGTGCGCCGTCGATGTTGGCCGTGTCGGCAACCAGCGTGTTCTCCGCCGGGAACTTGTAGGCGGTGTTGCCGGCGTCCTTGTCGGCAAAGCCATGGGCCGTCGCCGTCTCCGTCCAGTCGACGAAGCGGTAGTGGACGGTGTCGGTCGCGCCTCTGCCCGCATAGACCTTGCTGTAGATATTAATGTTGTAACCGGCAGCCTTCGCCAAGAAGATCTTGCTGGCGGTGGTAGCGCCGGGCTTAGCGTCGGTGATGGTCTCGAAGGAGATCTTGTTCTGGGCGGGAGCAGTCCCCGCCGGGTCAGCCTTCAGATTGACCGTGTAGTAGTTGATCGTCTTCTCAAGTTTGGCCTTGCCGGCGGCTCCGCCGCCAGCCGCCGTGCCCTCCGCCTCGTCGGCGGTGAAGCTGATGTTCTTGGCCGCTTCGGTAAAGACAGGATCATTCGCCAGATCTGCGCCATTGACATAGACGCGGTATGTGCCGGGGTAAACCTCTCCCTTAAAGGCCTTATCCGTCGTGTTATAGGTCAGTCCCGTCACTTTCGTCGGTGTCGCCTCGTCGGTATAGAGCCAGACCTTCAAATCACCGTCGTTGTACGGATAATCCGTGTTGTCCAAATTGACCTTGACCTGAACTGTGTACTTCGCCGGCTCTACCACGGCTTTCAGCACCGCGCCGTCCGTCTTGGGCACAAAGTAGACCGTGGTGTTCTCCTTGCCGCCGGGGGCAGTCAGCGCCGCCGGGGCGATTCTCTTTGTGGTGTCCACCGTGCCGTCTTCCTTCAGCGCGCTGTAAAGGTCGCCGTTAGCCTCAGCATAGCTCCAGCCCTTGAAGTCCTCGCCCACGCCGTGGACATACTCCGCCTTGATATAGGTCTTCGCGTCCACCTTGGTGACCTTCACGCTCTGGCCGGTGGCCGTGCCCGGCATCACCGTGCCAAGACCCTTCGGGTCAGCCGTCAGCTTCACCTCAGAGTTGGTGGCCGCTTTGTCTTCCGTCGTCACCGCGCTGACGGTGAGGTCGTACTGCCGCAGGAAGTCAGCGATGATGGTGATGTCTTCCGCCATACCGTCCGCAGGCGTCTTCAATGTCGTGGTTGCGCTGCTCTGGGCATTGACATAGGTAGCCGCCGTCCAAGGCTTCTCGCCCGTCTCGGTTTTCAGGCGGTATTTCGGGTTCGTGGCGGCGTTGGCGGCGAACACGGTCACCTTATGGGTATCGTCCGTCTTTGCACCCTCCGGCAGATAAAGGGAGGTCTTAGTTCCGGTGGCCGCCTCGCCAAAGGCGATATAAGCCGTTCCGTCGATGGTTTCGCTGCCCACTGCCGTCTGTTTATCCATGGTCACGCTGAACAGCTCCACATCCACCGTGCCGCCGGCATTGGCCACCTTGATCTTCACAGAAGAATCGAAGCCGTTGACGTTAATGGCGTACTCGGTGTCACCGGGGGTCAGGCCGGTAACCTTATAAACGCCCGTGCTGGTTGCAGCCCACGTCGTGCCGTTGACCACCACGTTACCGCCGGGAGCGGTGGGCTCCATCGTGGTCGGCTCGCCCGTCTTGGGACGCACCGTACGCACCGTCACCTCGTAGGTGTAGACGGGCTTGAGGTAAATATCCTTGTTGTCTGTGGTGGTGTAGCCCGCGTTAAATGTAAAGTTCCCATCGCTCGGCGCGGTAACCTTTTCAGCGGCAGCGTTCAAGACCGCAGTGGGATTTCCGGCGTGATCCGCCAGCCATTTGGAGAACGTATAGCCCGAGTCGGGGTTGGCCTTGATCGCCACATTCTCCCCAATGGGTGCGACCGCGCGGGTCGTGCCGTCCGCTCTCACATACGCGTGGTTGGTGGTGTTGCCATGGTCGCCGTTTTGCACGGTGACACCGTAGAACAGCTTCTCGGAAACAGCTTCCGTGGTCTTCATTGCCTCATAGTACACCCCGCCGTCCACAGTGGTGATCTTCCACTGCCCGGCGGTCACGGTGGTGCTGTTCAGCGGGCCGACCGTCCAGTGTCCGTCCTTGTAGACCGGTGTACCCAGAGAGGTGGCATCTGTATTGCTCTTCACAAGTTCGATTTTTTTAATGTTCGTTTGGACATCCGGGTCGGTATGCGCTATATTGTTCACCTTTACGTCCAGATAGGCGTTGAACTGGGTCTTCTGGAACTCCGCCAGCAGGATCGTCCCCGTGGTCCCGGTCGCGGCCAAGGTCACGGTGGTGGTCGCCCCCGTCTTGCTGGTATCTGCCGGAGAGCTGCCCTTCGTCACCGTCCAGCCGTTAAATTCATACCGCGGATCGTGGTTCGCGGCCTTGATGTTCACGGTCGTTCCGCCCGCATAGACGGCGGAGGTGTCCGTTTCCGTCAACGTTCCGGTGATTGTGGACAGAGACTGCGCTACGCGGCCCGCCAACTCGGTGGTGCTGTCCACCTTCTGGGTCGTGTGGACCTGAAGCGTGAAATACGGCGCGTCCACAGTCTTCGTATCGCCGTCATCGCCGGAGAACTCAATGTTCTTCGCGCTGGTAAAGAGCTTCGCGCCGGTGACGGCGTCCTTCTTCTCCGCAGTGATATAGTACTTCCCCGCGCCCTGATTGTAGGGGACGCCGGTGAAGCTGTATTCGCCGGATTTGCCGGTCTTTGTGCCGATCAGCTTGTCCGCGCCGCCGTCGCCTGCGCCCACCTGATACAGATTCACGGTGTGGAGGTCGGCGTCCGCAGTGGCGTCACTGCTCTTGTCGTCCTTCTGGCCGTCCAGCTTGACGGTAACCGTCACTGTGCCGGTTTTCTGCTTGAAGAGGGCCTTATAGGTATGTTTGGCTGTGATTCCATCCGCAGTGGGGGTAGCGTCAGCATACGAATCGTCTGCCTGCTTCTCCTGCCACTTCTCAAAGACATAATTGGTCACAGGAGTGGAATCCGCCCAAGTCACCTTCGTGCTCTCCAGCACGCGGATGGTGGCGGAGGTGGTGGTGGCGTTGACCGTCTTGGACTGAACCGGGTTGGTGGAACTCATGGTGGCTGCGCCGTGACCGTCGGTTTCCACGCCCACCGTCCAGTACTTCACGGTGCGCGTCAAGTTGGTGGGATCTCCGCCTTCCGCTCCCTCGCCATCAGCAACGCTGAAGTTGATATTGGTCAGGGTCTGGGTCGTGTCGTTGATCACGCTGCCCACGGTCAAGGCATAGTCGCCGGGCGTGAACATTCCTGTCCATGCCCCGTCGGAATAGGTCAGTGTCTGGTTGTTCACCTTCACCACGGGCACGGTGGCCGTCTTATCGGTCAGATCACTGTCATCCAGCTTGACAATGATCTTCACCGGATACGGCTTGGTCTTCACCGCGGCGGTAATGGTGCTGTTGGCGGAGGGCTTGAAGTAGAAGCTCTCCACCGTCTTGGCGGGTGCAGTGGTTGCCCAGTCCGTCCACGTATTGTCAGTCTCCGTGGGCGCGGTGGCGCGCCAGCTACCGCTGCCGGCCGCCAGCGTCCAGCCGTCCAGCTCTTCACCCGCGCTGCGGTTGAAGTCCACCTTCACATACTCTGTATCATCGATGGTCTTGGTGCTGGCATGGGTAGCGTCCGCGCCTGTGCCCGTACCGTCTGTCAGCGTGGCCGTAGAAGTAACGCCGGAGGTGTTGACGTAGCTCTTCACCGTCCACTGCTGGGTAAAGTACGCCGTGGCGACGACGTTGCCTTCAATGGCCGTCGTCACCGACAATGTGGTGCTGGCGGCGTTGGTCGCGGCCAGCGTGCCGTAGGTATTCCCGCTGGTCAAAGCCCACGCCGTGTCCGCCACGCGGTAGCCGTTGTCGGTATTGGCCGTCGCCGTGATCGTCCAGCCGGTGGTGTAGGTCGCGCCGTTGGGCATGGTGGTGCTCAGCTTGTCTGTGGTGGTCAGGGCCACTGTGCCCCCTGTGGTGGTGGCCGCGCTCACCGTCCACATGGGCACTTTCTGCTCCGTGGTGTTTTTCACGGTCAAGTTCGACTTGTGGCCGTTCACCCAAATGGCGTACTCCGTCTCGCCGATGGGCAGACCGCTCACCGTCCACTTATGGCTGGTGGCATCCTCGGTGGGCGTGCCAAAGGTGGTGTCCGTATTCGTCGCGTTCTTGGCGGTGAGAACGACCGTGTCTACGTCGCAGACCGCGTCGCTCGTGCCCACGGTGGGCGTAATGGTGGCCTTATAAGTAAATGTCGGGGTGAGGGTTTGCTCTGCGGTAAGTTCCGTAGTCAAGGTGTACTTGGCCTTTTCCACCGTGCCCTTGCCTGCCGTACCCTCCTTCCAATAGGGAGAGGCGTGGTCATAGCCAGTATCTGCCGTGACGGAGAGGGTGATTTCCGCCCCCTTCTCCACGATCACGCGGGTCTGTCCGGTCACGCCGGTGGCCGTCATAGTCGCCTGAGCGGTATCATAGTCGGTGTCCGCGGTGGACACGCTGTACAGCTTTATCTCCGCGAACTTGGTCGGGTCATCCCGGTCTGCAACCGCGCTTTGATTCGCCGTGAACGGCCCACCCGCTCTGGTGGTCACGTACCACTTCAAGTCTTTTTGGGTCGCATCAACCACGCCCGCAGCCTTCCACACGCCGTTGCCGACGTGGGTAGCCGTGATCGCCCCGGCCCCTGTGCCCAAAGTCACCGAGACGAAGTCCTTGGCCGTGTCAGTGGCCGAGACCAGATCGTTTGTCACATTGGTGTTTGTGTTCAGGGTCACCTTCAAATAGGTGTCATACTTCGGCTTGGTAAAAATTGCCTTAAGATGGGTCTCCGTGGTCATAGTCACGGAGGTGCTTGCCAGATTGGGATCGGGCGCAGAACCCTTGTTGTTCTGAACCTCCCACGTGGAGAACGCGTAATTCGTCCCGGATTCGGTAGCCTTAATATTGACCACGGTGTTCTTCAGATACACCGCCGTCTGGCTATCCTTGGTCGCGTCCCCGGCGATGGCGCTTGTGCTCTGCTCGACTTTCGCTCCTGCGTCCTTGGTCTGATCCGCCTCAACGGTCAGGGTATAGTAATTCACCGTCGCCGTGGCGGGGTCAGTCGCCCCGGCCGTCACCGTGACGGTCTCATTCACATATGTGTTGCCCACAAAGACGTAAAACACACCGTCGGTCGCCTTGGCCGGGTCGACCGCGTCGTTGGTGTAGATATGCTTCGTACTGTCCGCCGTGCCCGCGGTCAGAGTCACCGCGTTTTCCAGAGCGTTGCTGGCGGTGGACAGCTTCACCTCGCGGGTCGCGTCGACATACGCCAAGGTGTCCTTGAGGAAGGTGACCTCGACCTTGCCCGTCGCCGCGCCGAAGGTCACCACCAGATCTTTCGTGCCTCGTATGTTGACCGACATATTGTTGTTCACGCTCTTTACGCCCCAAGTGCTATCAGTCACTTCGACGGTCTTGTCCGCACCATCGTAGGTCAGCCCGGACAGGGTATCGCCCTCGGCGATTGCGCCCGTAACCTTCACGCTGCTCTCCTTGGGATAATAAAGAACGATACTCCCGTCGGTGTTCTTGTTTGCACCGGTCACGGTGACGTCGCCCCGGGCGCGCGCAGGGTTCAGGTCGTCAGTCAATGTAAGGGTACTGCCCGACTTGTCCGTCCCATTTGCCACCTTGGGAGTCACGCCGACCATCTCTACCACGAAATGATACCCTGTGGCTCCTTCCTTGATCGTCGTGGTGTCAAACTGTGTTCCCACTGGTCTGCCATTGATATACAGTCTGTATTTGCCCGCATCCAGATCAAGCAGCCACGCGTTTGACACGGTCTGCGGCGTAATCTTGGTTGGGTCGACGCCATCCTTGGTATAGCTGGCCACGAGATTATTCAGAGCATCCCGGACCTCAATGCTGAACACATACTCATTATCTACGTCACGGTTGCCCGGATTGCCCCCTACGGTGTTATCACCCGGAGCTTCGCCGTCATAGGTCGTTACCAAAGTGATGGGCTTCATATAGTGGGCGGTCACTTCCATATCGCCCGTGATAGCGACTTGCGCGGCGGCAACAGTTGCCGACGCTCCCGTTTTTTCCATCTCCGTGTCGACCCCGTCCACCTTTACGGTCAGCACGGTTTTCGCCGACACACCCGTCCAGTCAGCAAATTTGTTCTTGTTTGCGTACACACCCACCGTCGCATTATACGGATAATAAGTGTACGACACTTTTTTATAGCCATTTGTGGGCGCTTCCGCCGTTTCATCCCACATATAGTGGCCATAGATGTCCTTTCCAGCCGTCTCATCAAAGAAACCCGTGTCAGGATCATCCTTCATTGTCACCGTGCCCATGGGCACTTCAGTAATCGCTGTGGTATCCGCAACAGTCGTCAAACCTGTTCTTACGCCGTCCACATAAATGGGCTTATTAATACCTACTTGCACCTCTGAGCCTGCAGGTAGCGCATAATACAGATTGGTTGAATCCCATTCCAGATATATCGCTGCTTTGTCATAAACATATACCATATGTTTTTTCGTTCCTGTGGAGCTCTGCAGACTGTCCTCATTATCCGTGATCGTACCCGTGTCGTCATCCGGGGTGATATTCGTACTCCCGTGCATTAAACGCACTTTCGGCTCTGAAATTGGGTTAGCCTCCCAACGAATGCCCGCCGTGTCCGAGTTGGTCACCGCGGCGTCTGCTACGGAGGTCGCCGTAATCATGTAGCTGCTCCAAAAATTAGTCACAGCGGCGCCTCCGGTTGTATTTACCGTAACCCCATTAAACCCTTGCTTCATTGTGGTGGCTGTTGCACCTTCTGCCGTACCTGCCACATAAATGGTGGTGGAGTCATTGGCGGGAATTACAATATTCGACAGTGTCGACTGTGTTTTCGCGTTTTGTCCTCCCGGAACAACTCCGCTGGAAATTGTTCCGTCCCATTTTCTATTTGGGTCTGTCTTTGTCTCGTCCGTTACATTTCCCAACAGACCATAGATTTGGCCCAGTGGTAAGGTCGTAGTGCCTGTTGTTGTGGTACTGACTTTATAGCCCAAATCAGTCTTAAGTCTATCTGCTACCTTGACATCAGAAGCGTCTACAATGCTGGCGTTATTGCCATAGTTCGCTGGCTCGCTATCCATCAAATTCTCTCGCTTAATGGTCACGTTGACCGTCATATCAGCATCCGTTGTGTTGGTAAGAATAACCTCGGAATACATCTGCTCACCGGCCGCGTAGCTGGCGTTTGTGCTTGTCTTCCGATAGTCAAACCTCGTCTTTGCCACCGCGTCCTTGGTGAGGATCTCCACCTTGAGGGGCTGGGTGGTGATGGGGA
>CAJUAS010000015.1 GCA_910584395.1 uncultured Oscillospiraceae bacterium
TGGCATAGCGGCACAGCATAACGGCCAACTGCTCCCGGGTGATCACATCGTCGGGGGCAAAGACGTCCTCGCTGTAGCCGGTGACAACCTTGGCTTTTGCCGCCCAAGCCACACCCTCGGTGTAATACTTGCCCTCGGCGACATCCTTGAAGGTGGTCTCATAGTCGGTCTTACCCTGAGACAGGCGGTGGAGGACGGTTGCAAGGCTGCCTCGGGTCATGGGAGCGACAGGGCTGTACTTATTTCCGCCCGTGCCGTTCACCAGCTCCAGACCGGCCATCTTGTGGATGGCTTCTTCCGCCCACGGGGTCACGTCCACATCCTCGAACTTGGTTTCCGGCTCAGGAATGGTGGCAGGAATTTCCGCCTTCACCAGTTCTTCCCCGTTGGGATCGGTGACGGTGATGGTCACGTCCCCGTCCTTGGTGGTGACGGTCTCGGATTTCGTGCCGTCGGGCTGCTGAACCGTCTGGGTCACCGTGCCGTCGGGCTGGGTCACCGTGGTTACCTTCGTGCCATCCTCCCGGGTCTCATAGGTAGTCGTTGTGGAGGGGGCGGAGGAGCTGCCGCCGGAGGAAGATCCGCCGCCGGAGGCGGGCTTGGTCACCGTCACCCGGCAGGAGGCGGACACATTGTTCATCTGGTCGGTGGACACGGCGGTAATGGTGACCACACCCTCGGCCACGCCCTTGACCACGCCGTTTTGATCCACGGTGGCAATGGCCTCGTTGCCTGAAGTCCAGAACAGGACGGGACTGGTGGCGTCCTCCGGGGTGACGGTGGCCTTCAAGCGGGCTGTTGCGCCCACCAGCAGAGCCACATCCTGCTTCTCCATGCTCACTTCCTCTACATAGCGGAAGTCTTCGGTTTGAGGTTGAATGGTGGCGGTAGGTTCAGAGGTCAACGTCCCCTCGTAGCTCCCCGTGCCGGTGACCCGAACCTTGATGGTCTTGCCCACTGCCTCGGCAGGGATGGTATACTTCGGCTGGGTCGCGCCGTCGATCTCGGTCTCGACGCCGTTTTCATCCACCACGATCCACTGGTACTCCACCGTGGCGTTGACGGGCACGGTCTTCACCGTCAGGATACGTCCCACACGGGCCGGGCCGATCAGGGCGATGGTCTGAAGGGTCAGGGCGCTGGCTCTGCCGGCGGCGGTGATGACCACGTTCCCCGTCACCTGCTCGCCGGGAATCGTGATCTTGCCGCTCTCGGCATCGTAATCGTACTGCTCCGCCGTCAGCGCTATCCCGCCCACCTTTACGGTAATGCGCTCAGGCAGGGCATAGCCGCGGGCGGCCTCCAGCGTAACGTTCAGTTCCTCTCCGTGGGTGGCGGACTGCGGTGCGTTGGGGGCGCGCAGGCCGTCGGTGAGGCTGTAGACCACGGTATACTGCTTCCGCACGGCCTCCCCCGTCACGGTGAGGTTTCCGGTCACGCCGCGGGTAAAGTGAAGCGCTCGGTTGGGGGAGCCGGGCGTGTCGGGCAGATAGGTGTACTCGGTATAGATCGTGCCCGTGTCCGTGTTGGTCACGGTCAGGCTGCGGGGCATATTGTAGCCTTCGTAAGGCGTCAAGAGAATGGTCAGCTCCTGCCCGTAATACGCCTGATGCTCATGCTCGGCCATGTCGCAGCGGATGTACTTCAAGTCATGAGTAATGGCGTAGGTCTTTCGTTCAAACTCCGCCGCCACCGTCGTTCTGGTGGCAGGCATCAGGAAGGTATAGACCCCGTCCTCCGCACCGGGGCTGACCACGACTTCCGTCCCGCTCGCATCGGTGACGGTAAGGGACTTGAATTGGTAGCCCTCGTTCACCGTCACCCACAGGGTCACGATATCTCCCGCGGGGATCTGATCGCGGTTGGCGCGGACTGCGCCGCCCTCCACGTTCTGAGGAACGATCAGCTCCACCTCTGCGCCACCGGTCACGACAATACTAATGGTGGCGGAGGGCTCTCCGGCGAAGTGGGTGTCCGTCTCGGCGCGGCGGACGCGGTAGTTGCCCACGCCCAGATTGGCGATCTCCCCCGTGCCGTAGGTGTCTCCCTCGCCGGGGATCTCCTCCACCGTGCCGTCCGGCCAAACCACAGCCGTCCACGGCTCGGTGAGGGCGGGCATCGCTCCGTCCAGCGCCCACTTCTGATACTCATATGCCCGACCCTTGAAGAGGCCGGTGATCGCGCCGTCCTCGGCGTCCTCCCTACCCACGTTTCGGTGGGTGGGGGTGGCCTGCATCCGCGGGCCGTCCGCCTTGGTGACCGAGAGGGTGCGGGAGGTGGACGTTCCCTCATAGAGATCCGTGCCTGTGATCACGACCTTCAGGGTCTTTCCGATGTCCTCGGCCTTGACCACATAGTCCTGCCCGACAGCGCCCGAAATGGCGTCCTCGCCGCAATACCACTGGATGCTCAGGTGTTCCTTGGCCTCTTGGGTGAAGGTGTTCAGATCGGCGGTGAGGGTCGCACCATATTGGGCCACGCCCTCATTTGCGCCGGAGACGGTGACCGACCCCATCAGCTTCTGCTTGACCGTGATCTCGCAGGTGGCAAAGACCGTGGTGGGGTTGCCCGAGGCCCGGACGGTGATGGTGGCCGTGCCGGGGGCGACCGCAGTGACCACGCCGTCGTTGACGGTGGCCACGTCGGTGTTGTCAGACTCCCACAGCAGCAGCTCCGGCGAATCGACAGGGGTCACCGTAGGCCGCAGAGTAACGGTGTGGTCGGCGTCGCCCTCGTTGGCGTAGATGACATGGGTCTCATTTTCCGCAAAGGCCAGCGCCGTGATCGGCTTGCTGTCCAGATTCTCCAGCAGGGGGATGATGGTGGACAGCTTGAGGTCCGTCCAGTTGCCGTCGGCGTCGGTGACAGAGTTGCCCACGGCGGTGGTGCGCAGGGCCAGCTTGTTGGCTCCGCGCAAATCGACGGTGAAGGCATCGGGCGCCGCCGCGTTCTTGGTGGAGGACTGCATCATGGCCTCCTGTCCGTCCAAGATCACGCGGAATTGCAGTTCGGGGACGCTGGCGGAGGCCCGCTGGGCGTAGCTGACGCCCACCCGGCCGGAAATGGTATCAAAGCCCCAGTCGGACAGGTCATATTCCACCACCGTATTGGCCCGGACGCCCAAGCCCTTGGGGTTGTCAACAGTGATCTCACTGCCGCCCGCCCCGATCAGGGACAGGTCGTTGTAGCTCCAAGCCCGGTCGCGGATGGGGACGTTGCCCACGATGGCGGACCAGCCCAAATCGGAGAGATAGGCCGACTCCCGCACCTCCACATGGATGGTGTAGGGCGTGGAGTTCCTCCCGTCAGGGGAGGTCACGGTCACGGTGACCTTGTTATAGAGCTTGCCGTCCTTGGCATAGAGCTTGCCGCCCGCCGCCGTCGCCGATTCACTCTTGAAGAAGCGGCAGGTCGCGCCGTTGACCGCTCCCGTTCCCGTCCCTTCGTCGGCCACCGCCTCGTAGGCGAGGGCCGCGCCGGACTGGGCAGCCACGGCGGTGAGGCTGGCGGTACGGTTGCCGTAGGCCACCGCGTAATACTCGGTCACAGCGGGGTCAAAGGCGGGATATAGCTTCAGCGTACCCAGAGACAGCTTGCGAAGCTGGGCGTTGTCCTCCTTCTGCTTCACGATGGCAAGGTCATACACGGTGGTGGTCACGCCGTCCTCCGCCACCACCCGCAGCTTCACTTGGGTCACGTCCCCGGTCAGGGGGATGGGCGCGTCCTTGGAAGCAGGCAGGCCGTTGACCACGAGGTTGAGCTTGGCCTTGTCGCTGTAAACAGCGGTCAGATCGGCGGAAGCCGTCCCCGAATCCACCGCCACCGTGCCCAGATCCGTGCCACCGTTCAGAGACACAGGCGTGCTGTTGACGCTCAGGGAGGTCAACTGGGCAGCGTCCGAGCGGTACGCCGCCTCGCCCACGGCATAGACCCGGATGCGCTTGGCGGTGACATAGTTGGTCTGCGCGTTGTCGTTTCCATATACGCGGGTGGTCACCAGACGGACATGAGTGGCCTCCACCGGCTGATCCAACGTAATGATCTGGGCGGCGTTGGTATTTTGGAACGTACCGCTCTTCACCGTCCTAAAGTCAGCGTCCGTAGGCTGGGCAGTGGGGTCGTCCAGACAGGCAAACTGCAGCTCGTAATCATTGATGACACAAGAGGTTTTGTCCGTACGGCTTCGATAACTCACCACCGCGATCTCCCGCTTCTCATCAAAGCCGGTCTGGATCCAGATGGGGGTCTCCACAGAGGGGTGGCCCTGAAGATTTTCCGCCGTTGCATTGCCATAGTTGGAGTGCCACCAGCGGTTCTCATCGTCAAAGGCCCACGCAGGGCCGCCGTCGCCGCCGGAGGAACTCTCATACCAAGAATTGGCCTTGGCGTTTTTCGCCAAAACGGCGGAGTCCAGTTCCTCGGTGGGAATTTCCGTCTCCAGCTGGGTCTTATAGAGCGCGTCGATATCGCTCAGCTTGAATTTGGTCCGGCGGATCCAGCAGCGGTCGGTGCGGACTCCGTCTGCCCAGCTCTGAGAAAACTCCTTGTCCCAGTGGCCGTAGGTATCCAGCACAAAAGTGCCGTCGGGGTAGACGGCCATGCCGGTGTAGCCGGTGTCGCCGGACGCGGCGCTGGGCGCCCAGTCCTCATCCAGCCGGATGCGGTACTGGCCCTCGTTGAATTCCATCAGATCCTCGTAGGTGCCCACCCATGCCATCCACTCGCCGCACGTCCAGCCGCCAAAGCCGCCGTTGGCAGTCACACTGGTGCAGATCATCTCCCGGAAGGTGATGACCAGACGGCCGCTGATGGGGTCGTAGAGGGCCTTGTGCCGCTCGCCGTACAGCGCGCCCTGCATATCCACGGGGCGGCTCCATGTCTCCCCTTCGTCGTCCGACCAGAAGATCACCGACAGGCAGTTGTGGCTCTGGGTGCGAGCCATGGCCACGATGCGGTTTCCGTCGGGGGAACGGAACATCCCCACCTCACAGATCTGCTTCGCTTTTTCTATCGCGTTATGCTCTGCCAGATAACGCTCCGGGGCAGACCACTGCATATTGCCGTTCGCGTCAAAGGTCAGATATGTTTTGTAGTTGTTGTAGTTCAAATCATGGAAAACGCCCATCCACTTGTCGATCCAGTTGCCGTTCGCATCCTTCAGTTGGATCAGGCTGGCCATAGCCACCACGGAGTATAACCCGCAGTCCCCCTGATACTGCACCGCGTCGCTCCAGTGGATGCCGTCGTCGCTGACGGAAGCGTCCCAACCGCCCGAAGCGCCGGAGCCTGTGTTATGACTCCAGTTGGGCCGCCCGGTGATAAGGACATACTTTACATCGCCATTGGTGAAATTCAAAGTGTACATCGTGGGGGTCTCTAAAGACCGTTCCCAGTTTGCAGGCGTGTCCTCGATCCGCTCCCAGCTCTCCCCCCGGTTGTCGCTCTTCATCATAATCAGCGGGCCGCAGCCGTGGCCCTTGGGGAAGGCGGTGACCAGTGTGCCGTCGGGGAGGGTGATCATGTCGGGCTGGCCGTAATACTGGTTGGAACGATCCAAAATTGGCCCGTACACATCGCCCTGATACTGCTCAGGCAGCATCACGATGGGCACATCCTTGGGCTGGAGGTTCACCTTCTTGGTGGCGCCCAGAGCCAGCCGCTCTTCGTATTCTGCCGTGAGGGAGACGATCCCCTGCCGCAGGGTCTTCATGTCGGCGGCCAGCGCGGTCTTGCCCGCGTCGGTAAGGTAGTAGGTGGAGGAATCATAGTTAGGCTTCACCGTGGCAGCCAGCGTGTCCACCGTGCTCTCCATGGCGGGGCAGTTGGCCCGGATGGTCATAAGCTTGTTCACGTCCCGCACGCCCTGAGCCATCTTCTCCAAGCGCAGGCTGGAGTGGGCCACCGGGTTCACGGCATCCTTTTCGTCAGGGAAGATGAGGAAGCAGTCCCCGGCCTCGAACATGGCATGGCTGGTGTCCCGCAGGGGGTCGGCCACCCATGAATCATAGGCCCAGCGCAAAAAGCCGGTTCCGCCCGCAGCGTAGGAATAGAGCATGGTCCAGTAGCTCTCGCCCGGGGCGCTCAAAGAGAAGTTGCCGGGCTTGTGTCCGGTGCAGGAGTAGACGGTAGTTCGCAAACCGGCGGCCTTCCGCGTGGACAGCATATTCTGAAAGGTGCTCAGGTTACCCTTTACCGCCATAGAACCCACATTCAAATCGTCGATGCGGATGGAGAGGGCTTGGTGGGCCGCGTCCATCCTATCCATGGCTCCCGCCTTTTTGAAGGGCTTGCCGTCGGTGCCCGTCACGCTCTCGATCAGGGTCAGCGCCGCGTCGTCGATCCCCCGCTCATCAATGCCGATGTAGGTCCGGTCCTTCCAACCCTTTTCCTCCATATGGGCCATCAGATCGGTCAAAAAGGCGGTCCACCCCTCGTTCCAAGCGGCGGTGCTGTCCTTGGGGATGACCTGCTTTGCCCCGCTGGCGTCCAGATAGCGGATCTCGTTGGTCCACGGAGCTGTGCTGTAGCACACGATCTTATCGCCGATGCCGATCTCATGGATATTGAACTCGACCCACTTGTCGAAGTCAGTGTAGTCAAAGACCCACTCTCCCGCCGCGTTCTTGCTCCACGCCACCATGCTGGGGATGTGGACCTCGTTCTGGCTGTAGGTCTGCCGCGCCCATGCGTCCTCGGCGATGGTGGTGGTGATGGCGTGACCGCCGATGGACTTGTACTTCTCCATGATAGGCCGCAAAATGGCAAAATGTTCCGGGGAGAAGGGGGTTACCTCATAATACTCCGCCGAGGCATAGGGATTCTGCCACAGCTCGATGTCAAAGCCGTTCTTAAACTCCGTGGCGTCGGGGAGGACGGGAGACGCCACGTTCAGCGTATACGTAAAGGTGAGCTTTTTCGCCTCGGCCAAACCGCTCGCCGTCACGGTGATCTGGCCGCTGTATGTACCCGGCTCTGCGTCCTTGGGCACGTTCACCGACACCCAAAGGCCCTGCACCTTCCCGGCGGCCACATCCACCGGGTCAGCCCCCATCAGGACTTCCGCAGCGTCCTTGCGGCTGCCCGTGGGCACGGCCACGCCGTGGGAATCGCCCCAGCCGGGCATCCCGGTATACGCCTGAACCACCTTGATAAAGGAAAGGTCTACGTTTTGGGCGGCGATGGTGTGTCCTTTGCCGTCGGAGAAGTCCCCTGCGGTGGCGGTGACCCCCGTCAGATTATTTTGCCCCGCCGCCAAAAAGATCTGGGACACGGCGGTATCGTTGCGCCAAGCGTTCAGGGTCGCGGCCTTGGCGTCCGCGGCCAAAGCCGCGCTGAAGTTGGCCTGAACGTACTGGAGGTCGTCGTCCACGATCGCGCCGTACAACGGCTCGGTGAGGTCGTTGAGGTCAGGGGGCGCGTTGGGATCGACGACAGCGGCGGCAATGGTGAACATCCCCGCTCCATCGACCTTGGTCACGGCAAATTTGGTGGGGGTAGCGGTAAGCGCAATTTGGTTGTACTCACCCACCGTGCGGGAGCTTATGTCCAGATATTTATTGTTGGACACGTTCTTAATGGTGTACCAGCCATTGGCGTCTACGTTCATCTGGAACATATGGTTGGCCTTGTGGTTCTGGCAACCGCTGGGAAGCGTGTACGGGTCTCCCGGCGTGGTACTTTCTCCGCAGGAGTCCGTTGCGCCGGCCTGCGCGTACATCTTCCTGAACTTGTCGTTTGCCCCAACGGGTGCCGTGTCTCCGATCAGGTAAATACCGCCATCCTCAATAGAGGTAGCCGCACTGCCCGAAACAGCAGAGCTGTCAGCCAACTTATATAGCTTGAGCGCATGGGATTCCGCACCCACGCCCCACGCGCCATGGTTGCTGACGTAGGCCCACATATTGCCCGCAGGCAGGGTGACCGTCCGCTCCGTTTCCCCCGCGGCCAAGGCCGCCGCAGGCAGCAGCGACAGCACCATAACTGCCGCCAGAAGCACAGAAATCAACCTTCTCCAACGTCTCATCGTTGTTTCCTCCCTTAAATGTGGTTGTTTCGGGCAAGCAAGCATTCGCCTTGGAATGCCCGATTTTCCCCTTGCGTATTATTATAGCTTTTTTGGTGAACCCGTCAAGTTTTTTTCACCTTCCTTTTTGACATTTGTATATTCCGACGGGACTTTTTCAATCAATTTTTCAAAACCGTATCTTGACACGGCGCATAGAATGGTGTAAGATTATGCTTTTAAGGAGGGACTGCTATGGCTGAAATCAACGAAATGCAGGCCAATGCCATGATCAAGCGGGTCTCGGTGGTGACGGTGCTGGGCAACATCGTCCTGACCGTATTCAAGCTCTTCGCAGGGGTGATCGGGCGGTCGGGCGCGATGGTGTCTGACGCCATCCACTCCCTCTCCGACGTGTTCACCACCCTGATCGCCTATCTGGGGGTGCGGCTGTCCCAAAAGCCCGCCGACAAGGAGCATCCTTACGGTCACGAGCGGTTTGAGTGCGTCGCCTCTTTGCTTCTGGGGCTGATTTTGCTGGTCACCGGACTGGGGATCGGCAAGGTGGGCGTGACCAACATTCTGGCGGGGCACTATGGCGACCTGACTCCGCCCGGCGTCATCGCTCTTGTGGCGGCGCTGGTGTCCATCGGGATGAAGGAGGGGATGTTCTGGTACACCCGGTATTACGCCAAGCTCCTGAACTCCCCCGCCTTTATGGCGGACGCATGGCATCACCGCTCCGACGCCTTTTCCTCCGTCGGCTCGCTCATCGGCGTGGGCGGGGCGATGCTGGGCTGGCCCGTGCTGGACAGCGTGGCCAGCGTGGTCATCTGCCTGTTCATCTTAAAGGTGGCCTATGACATCTTGAAGGATGCTCTTTCCAAAATGCTGGACACCTCCCGGGGGGAGGAGTACGACGCCAAGCTCCGGGACTATGTTCTGGCCCAGCCCGACGTGCTGGGGGTGGCCCTCCTCCAGTCGCGCACCTTCGGCAACCGGGTGTACATTGATCTGGTCATTCAGGCGGACGGCGAGCTGACGCTCCGGGACGCCCACGCCATCGCCGAGCGCGTCCACGCCGCCGTGGAGCGGGACTTCCCGGATATTAAACACATCATGATCCATGTCGATCCAACAGAGGAAACGCCCCCGCCGGGAACGAACGAAGAAAAAACGGACGCTTAACGCGTCCGTTTTTCTATGTATGCCGCGGTCACGTCGGTGACGCCGGGGCCTGCGTTGGGGTGGATGGAGGAATAGGCGTTGTCCGCCAAAAACACCGCCAGCAGCACCGCCGCCAGCGTGATGGCGACGGCGGGCTTGATCCTTCGGATCACGCCGTCGATGGCTGGGGCGAGGAAATAGACCACCGCAGCTCCGGCCACGCCGAACACCAGCAGTCCCTCGGCACAGATGCGGCCGTTGAGGTTGAGGAAATAGCCCGTGTAATCCCACCAACGCATCCCGCCGTGCATCATCTCCAGATACCAAGAGGTAAAATACTCCACCGCCCCCGACAGAACGATGGCGAGGAAAAACTCCGCCGCCGGCTTCTTGCGGAATCGGGCCAGCACCACAAGGATCATGGTCGCCCCCGTGCCGTAGATGGGCAGCCACGGGCCGTGAAGCACCCCCCGGTTGACAAAGACGCCGCCCTGAACCAAGCCGATGGCCACCTCCCACAGCCAGCCCACAAAGGCGAACAGGAGAAACATCAGCACCAGAGAATAGACCGAGTAGTGCCGCAGATATTTCACCTGCGGGATCGTGTCCTTGTGCGCCTTGGTGGGGGCGGGACACAGCTTCACCGGGTAAGCCAGACCCGACCCCATGTCCTTCCCCGCCTGCCCCGCAGACCACGCGGCCACGGCGGCGTCATACTCCGCCTCCTGCGCCCGGGAATAGAAGGAAATGCCGAAATTTGCCGCCAGAAAATGGCGGAAGCCCTTGTCCTGCGAGATAAAATCGCCGGGCTTGTCGGCGCACTGGGCGGAGAGGGGGTAGGCCGCGTCCAGAGCCTCCTTGGAGGCTTTTTCAAACAGGCAGTCGTCGGTCAGCTTCTCCACGCCGGGCACACCCCGGGCCTTGGCGTCGGCGCGGACATAGGCGTAATACCGCCCGAAAAACGCCGCTTCATAAGGGCCGGAAAACAGGAGTTGGGACAGCCCAAAGGTCAAAGCGGCCAACAGCGCCCAGCCGAGGAAGGTCAGCTTCCAGACAAAGCACTGCCACTTGTGTCCCTTCATCATCCGCCGGGAGAGGGTAATGGCCTCCCGCCCGGTGAGGGCGGGGTTTTCCGCCAAAATGTACGGGACGAGATAGTAAGAATACTGCTTGATGATCCCGCCGATGAGGGTACACCACCACAAAAACTGATAGACGGTACAGCGGAGCATCGCCCCCGCCACCCGCTTCCAGCGGCCCTCCCGCCAAGGGAAGGTGAGCCGGGAGAGGGAGAGCTTTTCATACTCCTCCCCCTCCAGCACCACCCGGCGCAGGGCGACGACGTAGATCTCCTTCCCAAACAGCCAGAAGAGCAAGCTGAGCAGCATACTCAGGCCGATAAACACCGCCACCGCCAAGTCGTCCGAGCGGGTCACCGAGCGGATGCCCATAAGCGCCGTGGTGACGGCCTTGCCGGAGGCGACCATATTCACCACCCCGGCCAGCACCCCGCGGGTGCGGCCGAATACCTGCCCCAAAAAGCCGTCGGCGGGCGTAGGCGGCTGGGGATTTTTCTCCTGATAGCTGTCCACCAGTATCTCGTAGAGGTCGGCGCTGCCAAAATCGGTGCGGACACCCTCCTCCACCGGCTCTTCCCCGCCAAGTCCCATCCGAACCAGCGTCAGGCTCTGGGTAAACTCCGTGCCCAGCAGCGCCGCCGCCAGACACAGGCACACCAGCGCCAGCCAGTGCCGCTTGACGACCTGCTTCGCGGAGCGTTTCATCTCTCTTCGGTTCATTATTTCTCTCTCTTTCTCCGGTTCTCTTTTTTACCTGTGCCCCTGCTCCTTCAGCAGCTCCTGCTTGATCTGCCACAGCTTGGGGGACAAGTCCACATAGTAGTTGTGGGGGTTTTCAAACCGCTTCACCTCGTCCCACAGGGCGTCCACCTGCTTGGCGCAGTACGCGCGGGCCTCCTCCAGCGTGGGCGTTTCATACACCCGCTTGCCCCCCTCGAAGATCGGGGCAAGGAGGGGCTTGGCCACATAGCGGGTGATGGTCTGGGATTTCCATGTGGCCTGCGGGTCGAACAGCTCCAAGGGCCGGCCGTCGATGATCTCGTCATAGACGGCGATATAGTCGGCAAACGCCTTCCCTGTGTCTGGGGCGAACAGGCGGTAGACCTTTTTGAAGTGGGGGGTGGTGATCTTGGCAGGGTTCTCGCTCACCTTGATTTTCGGGACGATATGGCCGTCCTCCTCAATGGCCGCCAGTTTGTAAACGCCGCCGAACACCGGCTCGGATTTGGAGGTGATGAGCCGTTCGCCCACACCGAAGGCGTCGATCTGCGCCCCCTGCTGGATGAGGTCGCGGATGATATACTCGTCCAGCGAGTTGGAGGCCACGATCTTGCACTTGGTCAGCCCCGCGTCGTCCAGCATTTTCCGTGCCTTTTTGGAGAGGTAGGTCAGGTCGCCGGAGTCGATGCGGATGGCGCAGTTTTCAATGCCCAACGGGGCAAGCACTGTTTGGAACGCCTTAATGGCGTTGGGCACGCCGGAGCGCAGCACATTATAGGTGTCCACCAGCAGGGTGGCGGAGTGGGGGTAGAGCTTGCAGTAGGTCTCAAAGGCGGTGTATTCGTCGGGGAACATCTGCACCCAAGAGTGGGCCATCGTGCCCGTGGCGGGCGAGCCGTAGATCTGGTCGGCCATGGCGCAGGCCGTGCCCCCCGCCCCCGCCAGATAGGAGGCCCGCGCCCCCAAAATGGCCGCGTCCGGGCCTTGGGCGCGGCGAGAGCCGAACTCACTCACCCCCCGGCCCTTGGCCGCCCGGACGATGCGGGAGGTCTTGGTGGCGATGAGGGACTGGTGGTTCAGGGTGAGGAGCAAAAAGGTCTCGATAAACTGCGCCTCGATGGCCTTGGCCCGCACCGTGAGGATCGGCTCGCCGGGGAAAATGGGCGTTCCCTCCGGCACGGCCCACAGGTCGCCGGTAAAACGGAAGGTACGCAAATACTCCAAAAATTCCTCCTGAAACAGCCCCTTGGAGCGGAGGTAGGCGATGTCCTCGTCGTCAAAGTGCAGGTTCTCGATGTAGTCGATGACCTGCTCCAGCCCCGCAGCAATGGCGAAGCCGCCCCCGTCGGGGACGCTGCGGAAGAAAATGTCGAAGTAGCAGATCTTGTCCTTCATGGGGGTCTGGAAGTACCCGTTGCCCATGGTCAGCTCGTAAAAGTCAAAGAGCATGGTGTAGTTGGCTTTGGTTTTCATGGAAACCACCGTCCTTCCAAAAGTTGTTTTTATGATAGTCCTTTTCATGAAAAAATGCAATAAAAATCAGAGATAAGCCCTGCGCAAAAAATTTTGTTTTCCCTCTTGACAAATGCGCCGCTTTGTGTATACTGTGTATATGCGATATGTACAATATACACGGAGGTGACCTATGGACATTATGATCCGCAACACCGGGGACAGCCCCATCTATGACCAGATCACCCGGCAGATCAAGGGGCACATCCTCTCCGGCGCACTGGCGGAGGGGGAGGCGCTCCCCTCCATCCGCACGCTGGCCCGCGACCTGCGCATCAGCGTCATCACCACCAAGCGGGCCTACGAGGAGCTGGAGCGGGAGGGCTTCATCACCACCGTCCCCGGCAAGGGCTGCTTCGTGGCGGCGCGGGATCTGGAGCTGGTGCGGGAGGACGCGAGGCGCCGGGTGGAGGAGCATCTGGCCCGCGCGGTGGACGCCGCCCGCGCGGCGGGCATCCCCCCCGACGAGGTGCGCCAAGCGCTGGACATCCTATTATAAGGAGGTTTTACCCATGGAATACGCCATTCAAACCAAGAGTCTCACCAAGGATTACGGCTCGTTTGTGCTGGACAGCATCGACCTCACCCTTCCCGCCGGCACGATCTTGGGCCTCATCGGGGAAAACGGGGCGGGCAAGTCCACCCTCATCAAATGCCTGCTGGGCATCATCCATCCCACCGGGGGTACGGTGGAGCTGGCGGACACGGTGGGCTATGTCCCCGACGAGTGTCCCTTCGCCGATGTGTTGAAGGTGTCGCAGGTGGCGGCCTTCCTCCCCGGCGTCTACCCCAACTGGGACACGACCCTTTTTGACCACTATCTGCAAAAGTTCGACCTGCCCACCGGCAAGCGGGTGAAGGAGCTGAGCCGGGGAATGAAGATGAAGCTCACCATCGCCGCCGCGCTGGCCCACCGCCCCCGGCTGCTGATTCTAGACGAGGCCACGTCAGGGCTTGACCCGGTGGTGCGCGACGAGATCTTGGACGTGTTTTTGGACTTCGTCTCCGACGAGGAACACGCCATTTTGATCTCCAGCCACATCACCAGCGATCTGGAAAAGCTCTGCGACTATGTGGCCTATCTCCACAAGGGCAAGCTCACCGTCCAAGGCCCGAAGGATGAGCTGCTGGCAAGGTACGGCAAGGTGTCCTGCACCCACGGCCAGCTTTCCGCCATCCCCCGGGACATTTTGGTGGGCAAGCGGGAGGGCAGCTTCGGCTGTCAGGCGCTGGTCAGCGACCGCGCCGAGCTGAAGCGCGCCCTGCCCGACGCAGAGGCAGAGCCGGCCACGCTGGAGGACATTATGATCTACACCACAAAGGGGGAACGGTAATATGACAGGCTTTTTGAAGCGGGATCTCTCCTTGCAGGCGGTAAATGCCAAGTTTTACCTGTGTTTTGTGCTGGCCTTTGCCGGTTTGGCGGTGTTCGGCGACTTTTCCGCCTCCTTCGCCTCCCTCTACCTTGTGATCTTTTCCGGCACAAGCATTATGAGCCTCTTTAGCTACGACGAGGCCAACCACTGGGAGGCCTACGCCGCCGCCGCGCCCAACGGGCGCAGGGCCATGGTGGACGCCCGGTATCTGCTGGCCGTAGGCATCGGCGCGGTGGTGCTCCTCTTTCAGCTCCTGCTGGGTATTCTGACTAAGTCCGACCAGCTGGAGACCGCCCTCCTCTACACCGGTGCGTTCTTCCTCTACGCCGCGGTCATCCTCCCCATCTCCTACCGCTTCGGCGGCACAAAATCCCGCATGGTGATGATCGTGGTGGTGGCCGCCTTCTCCGCCCTCATCGCCATCGGCGCGACCTCCCTTCATGTCTTTTCCGACGGCGACCCGCTGGCCGCACTGGGCCACCTCCCCGCCCTGCTTCCTCTGGTGGGGTCGGCGGCTCTGCTGATCTCCCACCGCATCTCCCGCCATATCATGGACAAGAAGGAGCTTTGATGGTATAATGCCCCTAAAGGGGTGATGTTCCATGAACGAGCTGGAAACCTTGCGAAGCTGGATAACCGAGAGTAATAATATCGTGTTCTTTGGCGGAGCGGGCTGCTCCACCGAGTCGGGCGTGCCCGACTTCCGCAGTCAGGACGGCCTTTACCACCAGCAGTACGCCTACCCGCCGGAGACCATTCTCTCCCACACCTTCTTTGTCCGGAACACCGAGGAGTTCTACCGCTTTTATCAGGAGAAGATGCTCCCTTTGGACGCCAAGCCCAACCCCGCCCATCTGGCGCTGGCTAAACTGGAACGGCAGGGCAAGCTCAAGGCGGTGGTCACCCAGAACATCGACGGGCTGCATCAGGCGGCAGGAAGCCGCGCGGTGTTTGAGCTGCACGGCAGCGTTCACCGCAACACCTGCACCAAGTGCCGCAAATTTTTTGACGCCTACTACATGAAGGCCGCCCAAGGCGTGCCCCGCTGCGACGCCTGCGGCGGGCTGATCAAGCCGGACGTGGTGCTTTATGAGGAGGGGCTGGACGAGGACGTGATGTACGGTGCCGTTCAGGCCATTCGCGCCGCCGACGTACTCATCGTGGGGGGCACATCTCTGGTGGTCTACCCCGCCGCGGGGCTGATCCGCTATTACGGCGGGCACAAGCTGGTGCTCATCAACAAGGACGCCACCCCCTACGACGCCCACGCCGATCTGGTGCTCCATGACGCGCTGGGCAAGGTGCTCTCCGCCGCCGTGGCGGACTGAATCAAAGGCAGCAAGAGACCGCGCCGACGGCGCGGTCTCTTGTTGTTTACAGCATTCCGAGATAATCCAGCATTTGATAGAGGACTGCCGCGGCCTCGTCCCGGGTGGTGGCGGCATGGGGGTCGATGAGATCCGGCTCGTCCCACAGGAGGTTCACCGTCCCCCCTTTGCTGTTCTCCGCCGCGCAGGAGAGCAGCCACGTCTGCGCCTTGGCCCAGCCGTCATAGTCCCGCAGCAGCCGCAGGGACAGCTCTTCCTCCCCCGCCGCGTTCAGCGCATCATGCGCGCCGTTGTTGAGCCACGCAAACAGCCGCCCCATCACCACAAAAAACTCCTGATGGGAGACCGCTTCCTCCGGGTGGAACAGGCCGTTCCCGTCTCCCTTCACCATCCCCCGGTTGGAAAGAGCAATGACGGCGGGGGCGTACCACGCGTCCTCCGCCACATCGGCAAAGGGGCTGGGATTGTCCGGCACATAGCACTGGAGGGCCACCGCCACCAACTGGCACAGCTCGGCGCGGGTCAGGGGGTCGGCGGGGTGGAACAGCCCGTCCTCCTTCCCCGCCACCAGATCGTAGGTGTAGAGCGCGTCGTAAATGCTCCCGTCGCACACCGTGCCGTCCTCGCCGTCGGGAAAGACCCAGTGTCCGTCCTTGAGGCCGAATTCGGCGTAGATGTCCGCCATGTCTATAAAGCTCCCGCCCCGCGCCATGGTGGTATAGCGGGGCAGGGCGTCCAAAAGTGCCTTCAGCGCAGCGCGGCCCTCTTCGCTTTCCTTTCGCCCCGCCAGCTCCACAGTGTACCACGTTCCGTTCAGGGCAAACAGCAGAGGGTCTTCCGCCTCGGTCTTGCTCCATGTGGGGGCAAGCTGCTTCACCATCTCCAGCGCCAAGTCGGAGGACACGTTGAGGTCGGGGATCACGCCCAGAGAGTCATTGGTGTTGCCGTAGGGGGCAAAAAACCGCGCCGTGGTCAGCTTGACCCCGTCCCCTTCGGTGAAATACTCCGGGTACTGCTCGTCCCAGAGGATATCTTGGGCGATCCCCTTGCCGAAGGTACGCTCCCCCACCACCATCGCGCGGCCGTAGTCCCGCAGGGCCGCCGTCAGCGCCTCGGAGGCGGAGGCGGAGTTCTCATCCGTCAGGATCACCACCGGCTTGTCGGTGACCGCCTCCTGATCCAGCCCGTAGGCGGCATACTCCCCGCTTTTGTCCCGCATGACGATGTACGCCCCAGACCCGGCAAAGAGGCTTCCCACCCCGCTCACTGCGTCCACCGTGCCGCCGGGGTTGCTCCGCAGGTCGATGACCCACACGTTGGCTTCGCTGTCCATTTGGGCGATGAGATCGCGGAAGTGCCCCGCCGTGTCGCTGCCAAATTCGTCGCAGCGTATGTAGCCCAGACCGCCCTCCAAAAGCTGCCCTCTGGTGGCGGCCATCACCACCATCCGGCGGACGACGGTGACCGTCCTGCGGCGGCTGTCCCGGCGGTAGGTCAGGGTCACGGAGGTGTTCTCCTCCCCACGAATGAGGGCGGCCGCTTCCTCTAAGGTCTTGCCCGCCAGAGAGACGCCGTCCACGCTCACCAGCACGTCTCCGGCCTCCAGCCCGGCCTCTGCCGCCGGGCCGCCCTCCTCGGCGTGTACCACTTCGATGCCGTTCTCTCCAAGCTGTACGCTCACGCCGATACCCACCACCCGCTCGTCCACGTCGGTGTTCAGGTAAAGCTCCAGCAGTTCTTTGGGCAGATATTCGCTATAAGGATCGCCCAGCGCGGCCACGGTGGCCTCCACGGTGTCCTGCTCCAGCGCGGCGGGAGGAACTTCGTCCACATAGCGTTCCTCCAGCAGAGCGCGCATCTGCTCCACCGTAATGGCCTGCGCGGGCAGCACGTTCAAACACAGGGCGAGACACACCGCAAGGCCGGTCAAGCCCGCCCGGCTTCGTTTGCTCCACAGCTTCATGCAAAAACCTCCTTGTCCGCCGGTCTGTTTCCTATTGCGGCCGCTCCGCCTTGATGGCGCTCAAGAGGGCGGGGATCATCTGCTTTTTACGGCTCATCACCCCCGGCAGCGTGGCCAGACCGTTTTTCGCCTCCACGCCGAAGGCCCGCTCCACCAGCTCCGCCGCGCCGTCCCCCGCCATCATCAGCTCGGTGGTGGAGGTGGGTACGTCGGTGAACATATAGAAGATGAAATCCACCCCCTGCTTCCTGAGGGCGGTGTCCAGATAGGGGCGCAGCAGCTCCTCCCCCGCAAAACGGTTCTTGTCCGACATACAGATGCTCTGGCCCACCCCGAAGCGGGTACCGCCGCCGGTGAAGATCTTATAGTCGGTGCGCAGCAGCTCCTCCGGGCTTTTGCCGGACACATCCCCGCCGTGGTCGAACATGGCCTGAGCGTATTCCTCCATGTCCACCTCCGCCAGCTTGGCAAGCTCCCCCGCCGCCGCCTCGTCCATGGGGGTGCAGGTGGGAGAGCGGAACATCAGGGTGTCCGACAAAATGGCGGAGAGCATCAGCCCCGCCCGCGCCCGGTCGGGGACGACACCCTGCTCCTTATAGAGCTGATAGACGATGGTGCAGGTCGCCCCCACGGGCATATTGCGGAAATAGACCGGGCCTTCCGTCTCCACCGCGCCGATGCGGTGGTGGTCGATGATCTCCAAGATCTCCGATTCCTCCAGTCCGTCCACCGCCTGCGCCTTCTCGTTGTGATCCACCAAAATGAGCCGCTTCTTTTCCAGATTCAGCAGATTTCGCCGGGACACCAGCCCCAGATAATGCTCCGATTCGTCCACGATGGGGAAATAGCGGTAGCGCACGCTGGCCATGACCTTGGTCACCGTCTCCACCAGACTGTGGGGGGAAAAGGTCAACAGGTTTTCCGACACCATATAGTGCCCCACCGGCGCGGCCTGAACCGCCATCTGCCCCGCCACATAGGTGGAGTGGGGGCTGCAGAGCAGAATGCACCCATGCTCCTCCGCCAGCGAGCAGATGGTCTTGGACACCTTCGCCCCCTGACACACCACGATGCACCCGGCCTCCCGCTCAATGGCGGCAAGCTGGCTGTCCGCGCGGTTGGAGACGATGACCACGTCCCCTTTGCCGATGGAGGCCTCCATCATCTCCGCGCTGCCTGCGCCGATGACCAGCTTGCCCTCCACCGTCTTTCCGGCCACCTCGCCGGCCAAGATCTCCGCGTCCAGCGCGTCCACCAAGTTCTCATAGGGCGTTCCCGCCTTGGCCAAGATCTCCTCGTCGATCATATCCATATAGGCGCGGGTCACGTCCCGGATGGTCACAAGCCCCCGCAGGACGTTTTCCCCGTCCACCACGCACAGCGTGTCCGCCTTGCGCTCTCCCAGCAGATTCCAAGCCCTGCGAAGGCTCAGGGAGGCGTCCACCCCGGTGTCCAGACGGTAGTCTACGTCCTGAAGCTGCGGGCTGACGTCGGTATAGAGTCGGGGCGGCTCGACCCCAAAATAGTCCAGCGCGAACTGGCTCTCCCGGTTCACCAGCCCCGCCCGGCACGGCTCATAGCGGTGGGTCTTGTCCACCGCGTTTTTCAGCGCCGCATAAGCGATGGCCGAGCAGATGGAGTCGGTATCCGGGTTTTTGTGCCCGATGACCTTCACCTTGTGCCCGCTCTGTTCCATAAAAACGCCCCCGTTTCTTCTGTCTGCTTCTTTAGTATTTCTTGATTATACCACCTTCACCCATCCGCCGCAACATTTCTGCTGGACTTCCCCCGGCGTTTGGTGTATCATGTCCCCATCCAAACCAAAAGGACGTGTCGCCATGTTGGACGTGACCGCGCTGGGAGAAGTTCTCATCGACTTCACCCCCCAGCCCTCTGACGGGCCTTATCCCATCCTCGCCGCCCATCCCGGCGGCGCGCCGTGCAATTTTCTGGCCGCGCTGGCCGTCCGGGGGCTTCGCTGCGCCATTCTGGGCAAGGTGGGGGACGATTCCTTCGGCCGTCTCCTGCGGCAGACCCTGACCGAGCGTGGCATCGACACCCGTGGGCTGATCACCGACCCCGGCGTGTTCACCACGCTGGCCTTCGTCACGCTGGACGAACACGGCGACCGGGACTTTTCCTTCGCCCGCAAGCCGGGGGCGGACACCTGCCTGCGGTTTGAAGAGCTGCCCCTTGAGACGATCCAAAACACCCGCGTGTTCCACTTCGGCACGCTGTCCCTCACCGACGAGCCCGCCCGCACCGCCACAAAGCAGGCGGTGGCCTACGCCAAAGCCTGCGGCAAGGCCGTCTCCTTTGACCCCAACCTCCGCCGCCCCCTCTGGCCCGATCAGAAGGCCGCGCGGGAGGCCATGAGCTGGGGGCTTCAACAGGCGGACATCGTGAAGCTGAGCGAGGAGGAGGGGCAATTTCTCTTCGGCCCGGACGTTTCCCCCGAGGAGACCGCCGCCCGGCTTCACGGTGATTTTTCCGTCGCCGCAGTGTTTGTCACCCTTGGGCCGAAGGGCTGCTATTACAGTCTGAACGGTGTGGGCGGCTATGTGGACGCGCCCCCGGTGGCCAAGGTGGTGGACACCACCGGCGCGGGGGACATTTTCGGCGGCACGGCGCTGGCCCAACTGCTGCAAACGGGCAAGGCCCTCTCCGAGCTTACCCCCGGCGACCTCCAAGCCGCCGCCTCTGTGGCCGTCCGTGCCGCCTCCCTCTCCACCCAGACCAAGGGCGGTATTCAAAGCGTCCCCGACCCGGCAGCCGTCGCCGCCCTGTCAATCAATTAAAAGTTAGGAGAGATGAAAATGGGCCGGCCGATCACAACGCTTTTTATGCTCATGTCTGTTGACGGAAAAATCAGCACAGGGGCAACAGACGATTTAGACGTAGACCAAGATTTCCCCAAAATCGCAGGCGTTCAAGAAGGTCTGCACCAATATTACGAGATCGAACAGACCACCGACCTATGGTCGCTCAATTCCGGCCGGGTGCAGGAAAAAATGGGCGTCAACCGGAAGGAAACGCCGGATCGGTCGCCTGTTTCCTTTGTCGTGATCGATAACAGCCATTTGACCGAACAAGGGGTTCGCTATCTTTGCGCCCGTTCAAAGGAATTTGTGCTGGTCACATCCAATGCTGACCATCCCGCATTTCATGTGAAGGCAGACAATCTTCATATAATCTGTCAAGACAAGCTGTCTTTGCCAGACGCACTTGCGAAACTCAAGTCGGAATACGGCTGCCGGCGCATCACCATACAAAGCGGCGGCACATTAAACGGGCTGTTTCTTCGGGAAAAGCTGCTTGATTATATTGATATTGTGATCGCTCCTGTTCTGATTGGCGGCAAGGATACCTCCACGCTGATCGACGGGCGATCCTTGCTGTCAGAAGAAGAATTATCCCAATTAGGCGTGCTGAAACTGCAGGAATGTACCGTCTTGGAAAACTCCTACCTGAGATTGCGTTATCAGGTGATCCGTTGACCACTTCCAATTTTCTTCTCTTTCCCGCAGGCGTCTCCCCAGAAGTGTCATCGTGGGTGACACGCGAAAAACAGGGCAAGGCAAACCGTTGCGGTCTGCCTTGCCCTTTCTTTTTTGTGAAGCCTTTTCCTTCTCAGTACGCCACGCCCCAGTAGATCATGTGCTTGGCGGGCTTTCCGCAGATGGGGCACACGTCCCCCAAATGCTCCTGCTCCAAGGGGATACAGCGGGAGGACATCCCCGCCTCCTCCTTCATTTTCAGCTCGCAGGCCAGCTCGCCGCACCACATGGTCTTGATGAAGCCGCCCTTTTCTGCCTGAATGGCCTTGGCCTCCTCCAGAGAGAAGGCGGGGAAGCAGTGCTCCTCCAAATTCTTCTTGGCCTTGTCAAACAGCCCCGCGTGGATGTCCTCCATCAGCTTGGCCACCGTGTCCTCAATGCCGTCCAGAGAGACAAACATCTTCTCCCCGGAATCCCGGCGCACCAGCACGCACTGGTTTTGCTCCATGTCCTTCGGCCCAAGCTCCAGCCGCAGAGGCACACCCTTCATCTCGTACTCGGCAAACTTCCAGCCGGGGGAGTTGTCGGAGTCGTCCAGTTTGACCCGGAAGCCGGCCTTCTGCAGGCGCTCCATGACCGCCCGGTTGGCCTCGATGACCCCTTCCTTGTGCTGGGCCACGGGGATGACCACCACCTGAACGGGGGCGACCTTGGGGGGAAGCACCAGACCGTTGTTGTCGCCGTGGACCATGATGATGCCCGCGATCATACGGGTGGACACCCCCCAAGAGGTCTGGAAGGGGTGGTGGAGCTGGTTGTCCTTGCCGGTGAAGGTGATGTCGAAGGCCTTGGCAAAGCCGTCGCCGAAATAGTGGCTGGTGCCGCCCTGAAGAGCCTTGCCGTCGTGCATCATGCACTCCACGGTGTAGGTGGCCTCTGCCCCGGAAAACTTCTCCTTGTCCGTCTTGCGGCCCTTCACCACAGGGATGGCCAGCACGTTCTCATAGAAGTCGGCGTAGATGTTGAACATCCGCTCGGTCTCGGCGATGGCCTCCTCGGCGGTGGCGTGCATGGTGTGACCCTCCTGCCAGAGGAACTCCCGGTGGCGCAGGAAGGGGCGGGAGGTCTTTTCCCAACGCAGCACACTCGTCCACTGGTTATAGAGCTTAGGCAGGTCCCGGTGGGAGTGGATAATGTTGGCGTAATGCTCGCAGAACAGGGTCTCGGAGGTGGGGCGGATGCAGTAGCGCTCCTCCAACTTGTCGCTGCCCCCTTGGGTCACCCACGCGCACTCGGGGGCGAACCCCTCCACGTGGTCCTTCTCCTTCTGGAGCAGGGACTCGGGGATGAGCATGGGCAGATACACGTTCTCGTGGCCCGTCTTTTTGAACTCTGCGTCCAAAATGTGCTGGATGTTCTCCCAGATGGCGTAGCCGTAGGGGCGGTAGATAAACATACCCTTGATAGAGGAGTAGTCGATCAGCTCCGCCTTTTTGCATACGTCGGTGTACCATTGGGTGAAGTCCGCGTCCATGTCGGTGATCTGCTCCACCTGCTTTTTGTTCTCTGCCATAATATCCACCTCAAGTTTTTTGAAATGTGGGGCTATTTTACCTTAAAAAAATGTTCCCGTCAATATCTACACGTCCAGCTGCTCACCAGTCCGCCCGGCACGAGCCAGAGGAGGAGGTAGGCCAGCATCGTCTCTGCGCTCAACGAGGCGAACGCCCCCGCGCTCACCAGATAGGCCGCCAGCGCGATGCCCAGACCCGAGCCAAGGAGCGCAAAGGCCATGCCCATCAGGGATGCGGTCACCAGCCGCTTGCCCCCCACCACCGCTTCGGCGTATGGGCCAAGTCCCTCCCGGCACAACACCGCCGCCAGCGGCGCGTCCGGCCCGCGTCCCGGCTGGGACAGCTCCCGCCGCCGGTCCAGATTGGGGAACTCCATGCGGTCTGCGGGCAGCTTGAACCGCTGGCGCAGCATATCGGGGATAATGAGGAAGTCCCGGGTGGCCAAGATGGGGTTCAGACGGTTGGCGATGAGGGAATGGATGGCGGGGCGGATGGCGGGGTGGAGACGGTAATTGAGGGCGAAGATGGCCTCCAACTCCCCGCTGACCGCACAGAACACCGCGTTTTTCACCTTCAGCCCCTGAGGCAGCTCCACGTGCATGATCTCCATGAACGCCGCCGATCCCACCAGCACCTGCCGGCCGCCGATGACCCCGGACACGCCCCCCTCGTGGAACATGACCCGCGTCACCTTCCGGTAGATCGTCCCTTGGGTGCGTAAGAGGTCGGAGAAGGGCTTTTCCATGCCGCTGCCCGTCTCCCGGATCAGGGTGGCGGTGTAAGAGGCGGCGGTCTCAATGGACAGCTCGCCGCACATTTTCAGACCGTTGAGGGTCACGCTCCCCGGCGGGAACAGGTCGCCGTCGGTCAGCACCACCCCCTGCTCCCCCTTGCCCGGGCGGTAGCCGTCCCAGCCGGCCAAGGCCGCACCCACCTTGGCGAGACGGCCCGCCACCGCTGAAAAGGGCATGGGGAACGCCAAAAAGGCGGAAAACCCGCACCCTGCGGTGAGGGCGGCGGACAGACCCCAGAAAAACAGCTCCGGCTTTTGCCGTCCCACCGACGCCAGCAGGGCGCACAGCACGCCGGCCAGCAGCACCAGCGGCGCGGCAATATGCTGGACGCGGGCAACGCCGTCGCCGCCCTGAACCTGACTGCCGTAGCCCGTGCTTTCCCCGGAGCTTTTGGCGTAGGCGTCGGCGTTGTCCCAAAATTTTTCCTCCAAGGACACCAGATACGGCTCGGTGGCCGACCCGGCCACCCGGCAGCTCTGCCGCAAGGCCCGGCGGCGGAGGAATTTCCCCCACAGGGCGAAAAACACCGCCAGCGCCGCCACCCCGCAATAGGGCATCTGTCCGCCCCGGTCGCCCAAAAGGGGCATGGTCAGCGCGTCGCCCGCCGCCGCCGCCACCATGAACAGCAGCACCGTCTCCCACTCCAAATGGAGCTTGATGAGACACGTCAGTCCCTTGCCCAGCACGTCCAGCCCCACCAGCGCGCTCACCGCCAGCAGCACTGCGGCGATCTGGTAGCGCAGCGCGCCGTCAGAAAGGGCGTGGCGCAGAGCGTCATCCATGGGCAGGGGGATGGGCCAGCCCTTGGGAAGGGCCAGCATCCAGTAGATCTGCACCAGCGCCAGCAAAAAGGCCGCCACCGTGCGGGTATGCAGAAAACCAAGGCCCTTTTTGTACCGCGCCGCCAACTGCAGCGGGGGCACGTCCGGATGGGGACGGCGTTCCCGGTGACGCTTCCGGGCGGGGGGCGCATGGGTCGGCTCCTCCTCCCAGTCCACCCCCGGCAGCAGCTCCTCCCGCCGTTCCCGCTCGGGGTCGTCGGGTAGGTCGTCGGCGGGGAACATCTGCTCGGCGTACTCGTCCGCCTTCTCAAAGAGCTTTCCGATGCGCCCGGTGAGGGAGGTGTCCGGCTGGGGAAAGTCGATGACGTTGTCTGTCGGTTCTCCGGGCTTTTCGGAGGGCGGCGCGGCGTCCTTTTTTTTCGGGGCGTATTCGTCCAGTATCTTTTCCAGCTCCCGGTCGTCCACCGGCCTCACCTCCTTCTCTTTGGTTGCTTTTTTCAGTCCAGCCGCTGGCGCACCGCTTCATAGAGCAGGATGGCCGCCGCCGCCGAGGCGTTCAGCGAGTTCAGCTTCCCCCGCATGGGGATCGCCACCCGCACGTCGCAGGTCTCCTCCACCAGACGGCTCATACCGTCCCCTTCGCTGCCGATGACAATGGCCGCAGGGCCTTTGAGGTCGGCCCGATAGAGAGGGGTGTCCCCCGCCGCCGTCGCGCCGTAGACCCACAGCCCTTCTTTCTTCAGTTCCTTCAGGCAGGCCACTAAGTTGGGCACGCGGGCCACCGGCACATGGCTCACCGCCCCGGCGGAGGTCTTGGCCACCACGGCGGTCAGCCCCGCGCTGCGGCGTTTGGGGATAATGACCCCGTGAGCCCCGGCGCACTCGGCGGTGCGGATGACCGCTCCTAAATTGTGGGGGTCGGACAGCTCGTCGCACACCACCACCAAGGGCGGCTCGTTTTTCTCCTTGGCGGCGGCAAGAATGTCGGACACGTCCGCATACTCCCGCACCGAGGTCACCGCGATGACCCCCTGATGGGAGTGGGTGACGCTCATGGCGTCCAGCTTGCGCCGGTCGCACTCCACCACCACCGCCCCCTGACCTCTGGCCTTGGAGGCGATGTGGCCCAGAGCGGCGTCCACCTCGCCCTTGGCGATGTAGAGCTTGTCCAGCGCTGTGCCGACCCGCAGGGCCTCCAGCACGGCGTTGCGGCCTTCGATGATGCCGTCGTCGCCCTGCTGTTTTTCCTTCCAGTCCACGCCCTCCGCCTCCTTTCACTTCTTTAACCGAAATATCATATCACACAAACTCCGGTTTGAAAAGTCCCTTGCGTTCATTTTCTCTCTGCGGCAACTTTACAGAAAGTTCATTGTAATAACGGTTAAACTATGTTACAATACCTTTCACATCCATCGCTCTTTCCACTTTTCCCAAAAGGAAGGTCATAATATGAACCAAAACAACGTTCCAAACAATCAAAGCAATCAAGGCGGCAACAAAAACAACCGCAATAAGGGTGCGTTCGGCATCGTCACCATCGTCCTGTGGGCCATTCTCCTGACCCTGCTCCTCGGCTCTCTCTTCACCCCCCAGAGCAGCGACGCCAACGCCGTCCCCTACTCCACCTTCCGCCAGTGGGTGACAGAGGACAAGGTCGCCTCGGTGACCATGTCCAGCAGCAAGTTTACCTTCGTCCTCCTTGAGGACAAGCAGGCCGCGCTGGAGCAGCAGGAGACCGCCCAGCAGCGCAACCCCCTCTCTCCCTTTTTCCCCCCTGCCGAGGTGAAGCCCAAGACGTACACCACCACCCCGCTGAGCATCGAGGACGAACAGCTCATCCCTCTGCTCACCGAGCACAATGTGGAGTATGAATACACCGAGGAATCCACCTTCTGGCTCTTCTTCGCCGCCCAGATCCTCCCCTATGTGTTTTTGGCGGTCTCCATGGTGCTGCTCTTCCGCTTCATCTCCAACAAAATGGGGGGCATGGGCGGTATCGGCGGCGTGGGCAAGGCCAACGCCAAGGTCTATGTGGAGAAAAAGACCGGGGTCACCTTTGCCGACGTAGCCGGGCAGGACGAGGCCAAGGAGTCTCTGGAAGAGATCATCGACTTCCTCCACAACCCCGGCAAATACACCGAGATCGGCGCGAAGCTGCCCAAGGGCGCGCTGCTGGTCGGCTCTCCCGGCACGGGCAAGACCCTGCTGGCCAAAGCGGTGGCCGGGGAGGCCAACGTCCCCTTCTTCTCCATCTCCGGCTCTGACTTTGTGGAGATGTTCGTAGGCGTAGGCGCGTCCCGCGTCCGCGACCTTTTCAAGGAGGCGGCCAAGCTCGCCCCCTGCATCATCTTTATCGACGAGATCGACACCATCGGCAAGTCCCGGGACAACCGCATGGGCGGCAACGACGAGCGGGAGCAGACCCTCAACCAGCTTTTGGCGGAGCTGGACGGCTTCGACCCCACCAAGGGGGTCATCGTGCTGGCCGCCACCAACCGCCCGGAGGTTCTGGACAAGGCGCTGCTGCGTCCCGGACGGTTTGACCGGCGCATCACCGTTGACCGCCCCAACCTGTCGGGCCGTCTGGCCACCCTTCAGGTGCATACCCGCAACATCCGTCTGGCGGAGGACGTGGACCTCAAAAAGATCGCGCAGGCCACCGCCGGCTGTGTGGGCGCAGATCTGGCCAATCTGGTGAACGAGGCCGCCCTGCGGGCGGTGCGCCACGGGCGGCAGGCGGTCAATCAGCAAGACCTCCTCACCTCCTTTGAGATGGTCATTGCCGGAGCGGAAAAGAAGGGCACCGTCCTCACCGAGAAGGAAAAGAAACTCATCGCCTACCACGAGGTGGGCCACGCTCTGGTGGCCTCCAAGCAGAAGGATGACGTGATGCCGGTGAGCAAGATCACCATCGTCCCCCACGTTCAGGGCACGCTGGGCTACACCCTCCACCTTCCCGAGGAGGAAAAGTTCCTGATGACCAAGGAGGATCTCTATTCCGAGATCCGCACGCTGCTGGGCGGCCGCTGCGCCGAGGAGCTGGTGTTTGAAACCAAGACCTCCGGCGCAGCCAACGACATCGAGCGGGCCACCGAGCTGGCCCGCAAGCTGGTCGCCATGTTCGGCATGAGCGATAAATTCGGGGCGATGGGCCTCGCCACTGTCCAGAACCAGTATTTGGACGGCGGCTACGGCCTCACCTGCGCGCAGGACACCGCCGCACAGGTGGACGAGGAAGTCCGCAAGATCATCGAGGACTGCCACAATGAGGCCCGGGGCATTTTGGAGGAAAACCGCGCCGATCTGGACGCCGTGGCCGCCTACCTGCTGGAAAAGGAGACCATCACCGGGCAGGAGATGATGGCCATTCTCCACGGCGACGACCCCGCCAACGCAGACAACTACGGTGCGAATCCCCAGTAAAGGCAAAAACACGAGGGACGGTTTTCTCTGTCGAACGACAGGAAAACCGTCCCTCTTTTTGATGCGGCAACCGCCGCTTACTCGGCGTGATAGGTATAAACAGTCTTCCCAAGGCTGCAAAACTCGGCGCGGAGAAGCCCCGTGTGCTCCTGTGCAAAGCGATTGCAATACGTTTCAAACAGTTCGTCAGGGGCTGTGTCCAGCCAGTTCTGCAGCTTGGGATCATTTCGCGATATGAAAATGCCTTCTGTTTCAAAGGTCTTCACGACCCACAGCATTTTGAACTCCTCATAGTTCCAATCAGGTGAACCGGAAGACTCCGTCTCTTCGGTCTTCCCGCCGGCGTCGGAGACCGGGCCGGCATCCGTGGTGTTGCCGTGCTGCCCTTTGGCGTTCACCGTGGCCATGTTGGCGGCTGCATCATATCCGACCTCCAGCCCGTAGGCCTCGGCCAGAGCGCGCAGGGGCGCGTAGGTAGTGCCCTGATAGGCAAATACAGGGACTTCCTTCCCTGTGGCATCAGTGGGTGCAAAGACCTTATCGTTGACCTGAACGCGGATCGGGTCGACCTCAATGGTCATGCGGGAGGAAACGGCAGCGGCCGCGGCGGAAAAGACGATGGCGGCAGCGAGAACGCCGGACACAAACGAACCAATCTTGAGTTTCATCGTAGGGCCTCCTGTTCCAAAGAATGAGATCATTATACTATGAGCAAGAAAACAGCGCAAGGCTCTTTTTTTCTTGCTTACCCCCTTTTCAACTTCTTCCAATACTGTTATAATAAGAATTGTATAAATATCTCCACCGCCAAATAGAGAGGAGCATCCCCATGAACCAAGTCAAGGTCACCATTGCCGAAAAGGATTACACCCTCCTCACCGAGGGCGACCCCGCCTTTACCCAAAAGGTCGCCGCCCACGTGGATCAGCAGCTTTCCCAGCTCATGGCTCCCGGCAAGCTCTCTTTGGGCGACGCCGCCGTCCTCGCCGCCCTCAACATCACCGAGGAGTACCTTCAGGAGGTGGAGAGCGCAGAAAACCTCCGCCGCCAGCTAAAGGAATATCTGGACGAGTCCACCAAGCTCAAGCTGGAGCTTTCCGAAGCCAAGCGGGAGCTTTTTAAGCAAAAGGGCGGCAAGTAACATGGAGCTTCTCGCCCCCGCCGGCTCTCCCGACGCCCTCACCGCCGCCGTCCAAAACGGCGCAAACGCCGTCTATTTGGGCTGCGGCGATTTTAACGCCCGCCGCCGGGCCAAGAACTTCACCGCGGAGGACTTGGCTTGGGCGGTCTCCTATTGCCATGGGCGGGGCGTTAAGGTCTACCTGACCCTCAACACCCTGCTGGCGGACAAGGAGCTGCCCGCCGCCTTGGAGCTGGCGGAGCGGGCCAACGGGCTGGGGGTGGACGCGGTGCTGGTTCAGGACTTGGGCCTTGCCGCCGCGCTGAAGGGCCGCTTTCCCGACCTTCCCCTCCACGGCTCGACCCAGATGACCGTCCACTCCCTCGCCGGGGTGGAATTCTGCGCCTCGCTGGGCATGGAGCGGGTGGTGCTGAGCCGGGAGCTGTCCGGGGACGCCATCGCCCACATCTGCCAAAAAAGCCCCATTGAGATCGAGGTGTTCGTCCACGGCGCGCTTTGTATGTGCTATTCCGGGCAGTGCTATCTCTCCGCCCTCGTGGGGACGCGCAGCGGCAACCGCGGCCTGTGCGCCCAGCCCTGCCGCCTGCCCTACAACGGCGGAAACCCCCTGTCCCTCAAGGATATGTCTCTGGCGGGCCACCTGAGGGAGCTTCAGGAGATGGGAGTGGCCTGCGTCAAGTTAGAGGGCCGCATGAAGCGGCCGGAATATGTGGCGGTGGTCACCGCCGTCTACGCCGCCGCCCTCCGGGAGGGCCGCGAGCCGACCCAAGCCGAGCTGGACGCCCTCCGGAAAGCCTTCTCCCGCAGCGGCTTTACGCAGGGGTACTTCCGGGGAGAAAAAGGCCCTGCCATGTTCGGCACCCGCGCCGAGGCCGACGCCCCCGACGAGGGCTTTTACGCCGCCGCCCGCGCCACCTACCAAAAGGAGCGGCCGCTGGTGGACGTGGTCATGGAAGCCTTGATCCATGAGGGGGCGGAGCTTCGCCTCACCGTCCGGGACAGCGCAGGCCACGAGGCCACCGCGCTGGGCCTCCCCCCGGAAGCCGCCCGAACCCGTCCGCTGACAGAGGAGGACGTGGGGGAACAGCTCAGCAAGACCGGGGGCACGCCCTACCGGGTGACCGGGCTGGACGTTCATCTCTCCGAGGGGCTTTCCGTCCCCAAGTCCGCCCTCAATTCCCTGCGGCGCGCCGCGCTGGAGGAGCTGACCGCCCTGCGCTCCGCACCCCCCAAGCGGCGCACGGAAGCCCTTCCGCTCACTCCGCCGGAAAGCCTTTGCGCCCCAGACGCTCCCCCGGCGTGGAGCGTTTCCCTCACCTCCCTCGGGCAGTTCACCCCCGCCCTCTGCGCCGCCGCCTGCGGCGGGAGCGTGGATCTGCCCGTCCACCTCATTGCCGCCCACCCCGGCGCAGTCCAAGTCGTTTTGGACAATGGCGCACAGATACGCGCCGTCCTCCCCTCCGTGATCTGGGACGCGGAAGGGGACGAGGTGCGCCGCCAGCTTCGCGCCGCCGCCGCGTTGGGTGTCTCCGCCGCGCTGGTCAACACTTGGGACGCGGCGTGGCTGGCCAAAAGCGAGGGCTTCGCCCTCCACGGCGACTGCGGTCTGGGCGTGCTCAACAGCCAGACCCTGCAAGCCCTCCGGGAACTGGGCTTTGCCCGGGCCACCGTCTCCTTTGAGCAAAAGCTCTCCGCTGTCCGCCGCCTTGCCAAGCCCCTCCCGCTGGAGGCGGTGGTCTACGGGCGGCTGCCCCTGATGACGCTGGAGCAATTCCCCGGCGGCGTCCCCTGCGACGCCCTCACCGACCGAAAAAACATGGTGTTTCCGGTCATTCCCCAGCCCAACGGCCGCGCCCGCCTGCTCAACTCCCAACCCCTCTATCTGGCGGACAAGGAGGAGTGGAAAACGGCGGGGCTGACCGCCGCCCGATTCCTCTTCACCGTGGAATCCCCGCAGGAATGTTTGAATATCCTTGAAAACTACAAAAATTCCGCCCCGCCCGCCTCTCAGAACTTCACCCGTGGGCTTTACTACCGGGACGTGGAATAACTCCTGAAAGCAGGTGACCGACATGGAACTTTCCATTCAAAAGCTCTCTGAACACGCCGTTCTCCCCCAATACGCCACCCCCGGCTCGGCGGGACTGGATCTTTGCGCCTGTCTGGACGCCCCCCTCACTCTGGAGCGGCACGCCGCCGGCTCGGACCGGGGACGTTGGAATTGCGCCAAGATACCCACCGGGCTGGCCATGGCCATTCCCGAAGGGTATGTGGGCCTCATTTTTGCCCGCTCGGGACTGGCCACCAAGCACGGCCTCACCCCCGCCAACTGCGTGGGGGTCATCGACAGCGACTACCGGGGCGAGATCGTGGTGGCTCTGATGAATCTGGGGGCGGAGGACTACGTCATCCAGCCCGGGGAGCGCGTTGCCCAGCTGGTCATCATCCCCTGCGCCCAGCCCACCCTCGTCGAGGCCGAGACCCTTCCCCAGACCCAGCGGGGCAAAGGCGGCTTCGGCTCGACCGGACGATGAGGTGACGGCCATGGACATCATTCTTGCCAGCGGCTCTCCCCGCCGCCGGGAGCTTTTGACTCAAATGGGCCTCTCCTTCCGCGTTTTGGTCTCCGACGCAGACGAGACCGTGGACAAGACCCTCCCTCCCGCAGAGCAGGTCGCCCTCATCTCCCGCCGCAAGGCGGAGGCCGTGGCGGAGGAGGCCGGAGCGGATGCGCTGGTCATCGCCGCCGACACCATTGTGTCCTTGGACGGCGAGGTCATGGGCAAGCCCCACAGCCGGGAGGAGGCCGTCCAAATGCTTGCCCGCCTTCAGGGCAAGACCCATCAGGTCTACACCGGCCTGACCCTCCAAGCGGGCAGCCGGACAGAGACCTGCGTAGAATGTACCGCCGTCACCTTCCGCCCCATGACCGCGGCGGAGATCCAAGCCTACGTCGCCACCGGCGAGCCCATGGACAAGGCGGGTGCTTACGGCATTCAGGGGTTTGGCGGGATGTTCGTCGAGGGCATCCAAGGGGACTATTTCAACGTCATGGGCCTGCCCATCTGCCGCTTGGGCAAGGTCTTGCAGTCCTTCGGCGTGGAGGTGATGGGCTGAAATGAAAAAGTTCTTTCAAAGCAGCGGCGGACTGGTGGCCCTCATCGCCCTGCTGCTGGCTGCGCTGACGCTGGTGGTGTCCCTGTTTTTCACCGGCAGCGACCCCATCGCCAACTTGGTGGGCGCAGTGACCACCCCCTTCCGAAACGCCGGGGCGGGGATCGCCGACTGGTTCGAGCGGTCAAGCCAGCGGCGGTATCAGGCCGACCAGTTAGAGGAGGAGGTGGAACGCCTCCGGCAGGAGCTGGCAGACATGGAGGCCAACGCCCGGGAGGGCCAGCAGGCCATCGAGGAGAACAAGAACCTTCGCGCCCTGCTGGGCCTGCGGGAGAAGCGCCGGGATCTCACCGACTTTGAATCCGCCTATATCACCGCCCACGCCCTCTCCAACTGGGAGTCCTCCTTCACCATCTCCAAGGGCACCCAGCACGGGGTGGAGGTCAACCAGTGCGTGATCGACGCCTACGGCAATTTGGTGGGTGTGGTCTCGGACACGGGCCTCAACTGGGCCACGGTGACCACGCTGGTGGATACCAACTTGGACATGGGCGGCATGGTGGCCCGCACCGACGCCGCCGCCATTTTGGAGGGGGATTTCTCCCTCATGGAGCAAGGCCGCCTCAAGCTCTCCTATCTCCCCGAAAACACCGAGCTGCTGGCCGGGGACGAGGTAGTCACCTCCGGCAAGGGCGGCGTCTATCCCTCCGGCATCGTGGTGGGCACGGTGGAGTCGGTGCAAAACGACCCCTCCGGTATGACCCGGTATGCCATCGTCGTTCCCAAAACCGACCTTGACGCCTTGAAGCAGGTATTTGTCATCAAATCCTTTGACATTGTGGAGTGAAGTTTGCCCATGCGCCGATCTGATGTAGTAAAATGGCTCATATACGCCCTTGGGGTGGCGGCGGTGTGGATGGCGGAGACGCTGTTCCTCAACCGTCTGCCCCTTTTCGGCGTGATCCCCGTGCTGCTGCCCCTGACGGCGGTGGCGGTCGGGCTTTGGGAGGGCGCATTCCACGGCGCGGTCTTTGGGCTGTGTCTGGGGGTCTTTGCCGACGCCGTCTACCCCGGCCTGCCCGGCGGGATGACGCTGGGGCTTTGCCTGATCGGCTGGCTCACCGGGGCGATGAGCCAATACCGGGTGCGGCCCAACCTCCCCGGCTATCTGATCTGCGCGCTGGGCGGCATGACCGCGCTGGAGTTCTTCCGTATCCTGAGCGCCCTTCTCTCCCGTCTGGGCGCGCCGGCCGCGATCCTCTCTCTGGCCGGGCGGGAGCTGGCCTGTTCCCTGCTCTACGCCATCCCGGTCTATCTCCTCTTTCAGCTCCTCCACCGCACGGTGGGCGGCGAACGAGTCCGGGGGGTGAGGCTGTGAAGCGGCGCACCCTGTCCCTGCGTCTGGGCGTGCTGGGCATTTTCCTGTGTCTGGTCATGGCCGCCTTTTTCGGCATTTTGCTCGACCTCCAGCTCAACCATCAGGAGGATTACGCCCGGCGGCTCTCCAAGCCCGTGGGCACGACCGAGGCCGTCCCAGCCGCCCGCGGGGAACTGACCGACCGTTACGGGCGGCCGCTGGTCACCAATCAGGTGGTGTATCAGGTGACCCTCAACACCAACCTCATGGGGGAAAATCAGAACGCCATCCTGCTGGAGCTGATCCATGCGGCGCAGGAACACGGCGTGACATGGCCCGATAACCTCCCCCTCACCACCGAAGACCCCCCCTTCTTTAAAATCGGCAGCGTCTCCGAGGGCAGCCGCAAGAACTACGTCAAGCTCTCCAAGGAGCTGGGCTGGAAAAGCACCGGCGGGGCGGAGCTGCTGGCCGAGCTGCGGGACTTCTACGCCGTGGACGAGGCCGTCTCCGACGCCGACGCCCGGCTGCTGGTGGGGGTGCGCTATGAGCTGTCCCTGCGCGCCAAGGAGATCATCTGGTCGGGGTATGTCTTTGCCACCGGCGTGGATATGGACTTCATCTCCGCCGTGCGGGAGCGGTCTCTGGCCGGGGTGGTCGTCTCCCCCGTCACCACCCGGAAGTACGCCACCACCTACGCCGCCCACCTGCTGGGCCGGGTAGGCCCGATGGACAACGATGAGTGGAAGATCTACAAGGAGCAGGGCTACGCCATGAACGAGACCGTGGGCAAGGACGGCGCAGAACGGGCCTTTGAGTCCCTCCTCCGGGGGCAGGCGGGCAAGCAGCTTGTGGAGCGCAACGCCAAGGGCAAGATCGTCTCCCACAGCTGGAAGGAAGAACCCGCCCCCGGCCACAACGTGGCTCTCACCATCGACCTGCCCCTTCAGCAGAAGGTGGAGGACACGCTGGCGGCCAAACTGCCCACTCTCACCGACGAGGGTGCAGGCGGCGGCGCGGCGGTAATGCTCGACGTGAACTCCGGCGATGTGCTGGCTATGGCCTCCTATCCCACCTACGACCTGACCACGATCTATAAGGACGCCGAGCTTTACAACGCCGCCAAGGAAGACCCCCTCAATCCCTTCCTCAACCGGGTGACCCACGGCCTGTTCGCCCCCGGTTCTACCTTCAAGCCCATGGTGGCCACCGCCGCTTTGGAGGAAGGGATCATCACCCCGAAAACCAAAATACAGGACACCGGCGTCTACCGGTACTACTCCTCCCCCCAGCCCGCCTGCTGGCTGTGGCGGCAGTCCCGCGCCACCCACGGCTATGTGAACGTCTCCAAGGCAATTGAGGTCTCCTGCAACGTGTTTTTCTATGAGGTGGGCCGCCTCACCGGCATTCGCACCATCGACGACTATGCCGCCAAGTTCGGCTTGGGCCAGCCCACAGGCATTGAGCTGCCCGAAAAGGTGGGGGTGGTCGCCGGGCCGGACTATACCACCTCTCTGGGCCAGACTTGGTATGAGGGCAACGTCATGTCCGCCGCCATCGGGCAGGAGAACAACCAGTTCACCCCCCTCCAGATGGCGAATTATACCGCCACGCTGGCCAACGGCGGCACGCACTATGCCGCTCACCTTCTGAAAAGCATCAAGTCCAACGACTACGCCGAGACCATCGAGGCCTATCAGCCCAAGGTTCTGGACGAGCTGGACATTGACCCGGAAAACCTCGCCGCCATCCACAAGGGGATGATCGACTTGACCACCACCGGCTCTCTGCGGGGCTATTTCCGTGGTCTGGACTTCACCGTCGCCGCCAAGACCGGCTCGGTACAGGTGGCGGGGCAGAACACCTCCAACGCCACTTTCATCTGCTTTGCCCCCGCCGACGACCCGCAGGTCGCCCTTGCCATCGTGGCCCAGAAGGGCGGCTCAGGCTCTGGTCTGGCGGGTCTTGCCGTCGATATTCTGGACTATTATTTCAACGCCCAGAACAGTTTTACCACCGCCACCGAGGAAAACACCCTCCTTCGGTGACGCGGCAATCATATTGATGAGGTGAACCCATGGAAGAGAAGAGAGAAGCGTTTGATCCGAGTCTGTTCCACCCTTGGGACAGCAAATGCAAATCCCCGTTTGGCGCAGTGGCCGCCGGGGAGTGCGTCAAGCTGTCGGTGTACCCGCCCCGCGCGCTGGGCTTCGTTCAGGCCAGCGTCACCCTCCGCTTTGAGCAGTGGGAGAACAAGACGGAGACCTACCCGCTCGTCTGGCAGGACACCGCCTTGGGCGTGGATACCTTTTCCGTTGAATTGACCGTCCCGGAGGACTATCAGGGTTTGATCTGGTACTCCTTCCGGCTGGATTTTTCCGCCTATCCTTACCTGAAAATATCCGAGGAATACCAGCTCACCGTCTACGACGGCTCTGAGACCGTCCCCACATGGTTTGGCGAGGGGATGTGCTATCAGATCTTCCCCGACCGGTTCTGCCGCCTGTCCATCCCGCAGGATACCGGCCCCGGAAACCGCTGGGTACACGAAAACTGGGCCGACCACCCTGTCTGGCAGCCCGACGCCAACGGTGAGATCACCAACCGGGACTTTTTCGGCGGCTCTTTGGCCGGGGTGGAGAGCAAGCTCAGCTATCTGGCGGAGCTGGGGGTGGAGACCATCTACTTTTGTCCCATTTTCGAGGCGCTGGAAAACCACCGCTACGGCACGGCGGACTACGAAAAGATCGACCCCATGCTGGGCACGCAGGAGGATTTTGCGCGTCTGTGCCGAAAGGCCCACGCCAAGGGCATCCGCATCATTCTGGACGGGGTGTTCAACCATGTGGGCTGGGCCAGCAAATATTTCAACGCCACCGGGATCTACGGTGACGGCGGCGCGGCCCGGGACGAGAACTCCCCCTATCACGACTGGTTCTTGTGGGAGCGCTGGCCCGACCAATATAAATCATGGTGGGGCTTCAAGACCCTCCCCGACTTTAACAAACAAAACCCCGACTTTTTGCACTTCCTGTGCGGCGAGGACGGGGTCATCCGCTCTTGGCTGCGCCGGGGGGCGGACGGCTGGCGGCTGGACGTGGCCGACGAGCTGCCCGACGAGATGGTCCACGCCCTCCACCAAGCCGCCCGGGCCGAGAAGAAGGACGGTCTCATCATCGGCGAGGTGTGGGAGGACGGCTCGACCAAAATGGCCTATGACGTGCGCCGCAAGCACATCTGGGGCGGACACTGCGACGGGCTGATGAACTACCCCCTGCGCAACGCCCTGATCTCCTACCTGCTGGGGGGCAACGCCCGGCAATTCATGCTGGACATGGAGACTCTGCGGGAACACTACCCCCCCTTCGCCTTCCACAACGCTATGAACTCTCTTGGCACTCACGACACCCTGCGGATCCTCACCTTTTTGGGCACAGGCAGCGACCACCGGGGGGACTGGAGCCGGGAGCAGCGGGCGGCCTACGAGATGACCGAGGAGGAGTACCTCCGGGGGCTTTGGCGGCTGAAGTTGGGCTTCACCCTCCTCTTCGCCTTCCCCGGCGCGCCCACGGTGTATTACGGGGACGAGGCCGGCGTCACCGGCTTTGAAGACCCCTTTAACCGCAAGACCTTCCCTTGGGGCAGCGAAAATGAGGAGCTGCTGGCCTTCGTCTCCCGTCTGGGCCGCCTCCGCAAAACCATCCCCGCCCTGCGCCGGGGGGAGATTTCCTATCTTGCCGCCGAGCAGGGTCTGTTGGCCTTCTCCCGCACGCTGGACGGCGAAACGGTCATCGCCGCCGCCAACCGGGGAGACCGGGGCGTTCATTTGCAGCTTCCCTTCCCCGCCGTGGACGCCCTGACCGGGGAGCGCTTCCCGCAAAACGCCACCATCCCGTCCCACCGGGCCGTTTTGCTGCAAAAAGCGCCGTGAGCCGCCGGTTGACCCACATCGTTACACCAGAGGAGGACGGTATCCGGGTGGATACCGTCCTTCGCCGCGCTCTGGGACTGACCGGCTCGGTGATCCGGCGGGTCAAATGGCTGGAGGACGGCATTTTGCTGGACGGGCAAAAAACCTACCCCAACGTCTTGGTGGCCGCAGGGCAAATGCTGGATGTGGCGGTGGACGATCCCCAGCGCAAAAGCAATATCCTCCCCGCGCCCGGTGCGCTGGACATCGTCTTTGAGGACGACCACCTTGTGGTGCTGAACAAACAGGCCGGCGTGCTGGTTCACCCGGTCGTCCCGGAGCAAACCGACACCTTAGGCAACTTCCTGCTCTGGCACTATCAGGCCACAGGGCAGGCCGGCGCTCTCTTTCACCCCGTTCACCGTCTGGATCGGGGCACCACCGGCCTGCTGGTGGCAGCCAAGCATCCCAGCGCCCAGACCGTGCTGAAGGGTCAGCTCCACACCGAGGATTTTCGCCGGGAGTATCTGGCCCTCACCGCGGGCGCGCCCGACCCCCTTGACGGGGTCATTGACGCGCCCATCGCCCACGCACCCGATTCCCCCATTGCCCACCGGGTAGACCCGGCGGGTCTGCGTGCCGTCACCCATTACCAGACCCTCCGCCCCGGCGCGCTGTCTCTGGTGGCCCTGCGGCTGGACACCGGGCGCACCCACCAGATCCGGGTGCATCTGGCCCACATCGGCTGCCCCATTTTCGGCGATTTCCTCTACGGCGCGGAGGACGAACGCATTTCCCGCCCCGCCCTTCACTCCCACAAGCTCTCCTTCCGCCACCCCATCTCCGGCGAACTTCTGACCTTTGTTCAGGAATTGCCTCCGGATATGGTTGGACTGGCGTAAGAAAATGTCCCTTTTTCCTTTTGTGTTGTTGGCCTGAACCTTTGGCAATTTCACAGTTCCCGGCTTGAAGCCGAAAATTGGCTATGATATAATCAGAGCGGCAAATTGAGATTGATGCTGGCGGCAGAAAATGGAAGAAAGGAGGGCTTATATGGTAAATGCAGGGAGCAGAATCGTCAACAACTGGATATATCCCATTGATCAAGGGTATGTACTGATTGATACGGGATACGAAAATGGATTTTGGCGTCTCAAAAAGAAACTTGTAGCATTCAATATAGATGTTCAACGGATCCGGTATATTTTTTTGACGCACGCCCACGATGACCATGCCGGGTATCTAAACGAAATACTTTCGGAATGTCCTGACACGCAAATTGTTATGAGCAGCAGAGCATTAGAGGGTTTACACAGAGGACAGAACTCCTTTCACGGCGGCTGTACAAGCCGGCTTGCTCTGGGCTTTTGTTCCTTAATGAAGCTTGCCGGCAGGGGCAGGCATTTGTTTCCTAAATTGAGACAGGAATATCAATGCAGATGTATTCAAGTAACTGAGCAAAACCGTACTCAAGTGGAATTTTTACTGCAAGGGAAAATTATTGATACTCCCGGTCACACGGTCGATTCAATATCTCTTTTCCTGAGCGATGGTTCTTTATTTTGCGGTGATGCGGCTATGAGCGGATTGCCGAGCTTACACAAAATAACCATTTGGGCGGAAGACAAGGTAGCGTTCCTAAAATCATGGGAAACAATCATTGCGCTTAGGCCGAAGATCATATACCCGGGACACGGTAAGCCGTTTAAATATGGTGATCTGATTGCAAATATCAATCGAGCAAAAAATATGAAACTGCTGTCTCTTAGCTAACCCCGGTTTACCGGGCAGTCATTCATCCCGGATAACGCCCGTTCAGTCATTTCGATAGGCGAAAAAATTGACGGGCATTTATCCACACAAAGGGTAAAAGGGATAAGAAAATTACCACCTTGACAGCCCCGCAAAGTTATGTTAGAATGTTTGCTGTATCTGGGCGGCCAACTTGGAGAGGTGTCCGAGTGGTTTAAGGAGCTGGTCTTGAAAACCAGTGACTCGAAAGAGCCGTGGGTTCGAATCCCACCCTCTCCGCCACATATTATTCGGCTTGCAGAAGTACCCAAGAGGCCGAAGGGGCTCCCCTGCTAAGGGAGTAGGCGGGTAATCCCCGCGCGAGAGTTCAAATCTCTCCTTCTGCGCCACAAAGAAAGCCCCTTGCGATCTGCGGATCACAAGGGGGTTTCTTTTGCCTGCGCGCGGGCCGAAGAAGCAGAAATTTACCTGTTGACAAGCGGCGGTTTTTCTGGTAGAATAACTCACGCTGTTGGACGCGCAGCCGCGTGCTGGTGTAGCTCAGTTGGTAGAGCAGCTGATTTGTAATCAGCAGGTCGGGGGTTCGAGTCCGTCCACCAGCTCCACAA